>JAGHTZ010000035.1 GCA_018065065.1 Candidatus Equadaptatus faecalis
GAAGAACAAAAAATCTTTGTCTTGCTGCATGGAACGCAGCGGAAGTGCAGCATCCAGCGACGTTACGCAAGTGAAACGAGCGTTAAGGTTTTAATTTGTTCTTCGTTTGTCGTTCTAAGTTCGTCGTTTGTTTTTAACACACGCGCCCCGTAGGGGCTGTGTTTAACATACCCAAAAGCAATTTTGGAAAAACTAAAAACGGCTTGGGAATTTTTCCCAAGCCGTTTGTTTGTTCATACAGCGTATGGCAGGTTATTTTTTGATCAGTTCCGCGTCTATCGGCTGCCAGCCGCCGCCGAGAGCCTTGAAGAGCTGTATCGTCGCGGCGGAGATGCGCCCTTTGTTGATTGCGTACTGTTCGGAGAACGACAAGTATGCTTCCTGCGCGTTGATTACCGTGTCAAAGTTGACAAGTCCCGCGTTGTATTTGTCTTCTGCAATCTGAACCGCCGCCTGAGCCGCGTCCATACCGTCTTTAAGCGAATTGCCCCTGTCTATGCCGTGCACGGAATCGACAAGCGCGTCGCGCACTTCGGCTATTGCTTTGAGAACCGTACTTTCATACGCGTAGAGAGCCTGTTTTTCGGCTTCCGTCTGCACGGTGACGTTGCTTTGCAGTGCGCCCCAGCGGAATATCGGCAGTGTTACCGACGGGCCAAAGCCAAAATTGCGCGCTCCTGCCTTGAACAGGCTGTCGCCGTCAATAGCCTCGGTTCCGATTGAACCTGCAAGGAAGAAACGCGGCCAGAGATTTGCTTTTGCCGCCTGTCTTCTGGCAAATGCCGCTGCGACCTCACGTTCTGCCGCCTGTATGTCAGGACGCTGGCGGAGCATGTTTGCCGGTATGCCGTACAGCAATCCTCCCGAGGCAACAGGGATTTTTTTCCGTTCACTAAGCTCCTGCTCAAGTTCGCCGGGGATTTTTCCGACAAGCACCGCGAGGGCATTCTTGCATTCTTCCACAGTTGTTTTGAGAGGCGGAATGAGCGCCTCAACCTGCTCCATTGTGTATTTTGCCTGCTGAAGCGTAAGCTGGTCGGCAAGTCCTGCCTTCCAGCGCGATTCCTGAAGTTTGTAGGTCGCTTCGCGAAGTTTGTAGTTTTCTTCGGCGACATCGAGGCTGAGCTGCGCCGTGCGGAGCGTTATGTATTCAAGCGCGATTTCCGCGGAGAGCGACACCCACGTGTTGTAGAGCTGGGCGTACTGAGCCTGTACGGCTGCCTTTGAAGCTTTCACTTCAGCCCTGCGCGCTCCGAAAATGTCTATTTCCCACGAGGCGTCAACACCGAGCGAGAAGACGTTCCCCGTCATTCCGCCGCTGCCGCCTTTTTCAGCCTTTCCGTTGGCTGCTTCCGATTTCATTCCGCGCTGATACGTTCCGGTGGCGTCAAGCCACGGAAGCAGGTTTGCCCTGCTTGAGGCAAGCCCCGCGCGCGCCTGCACCACTCTTGAACGCGCCGTGTTAAGGTCGCGGCTGTTTTTGAGCGCGTATTCTATGAGACGCGTCAGCGTTTCGTCGCTGAACGTCGTCCACCAGCTGGCAAGCAGTTCCGGACTCGGCTCCGCCAGTTTAAACTCGCCTGAGTTGAGGTCGGGTATCGGATAATTCTGCGCAAGCTTGAGGAATTCCCCTTCCTTGAGCTGCGGGTCGCCTTTTGCCGCGGTTAAGGCGCATGACGGGGCGGCAAGGAGCAGTACAGCCAGAAGGGCAAGGATTATTTTCTTTTTCATTTTATTTTCCCTCCTCTGCGCTATCCGCTTTTTTCGCGCCGAATACGCGGCGCTTTCCGTAGACTTTCTCGCGCATGGTCTGGAAAAGCACGTACAGTCCCGGTATCAGGAAGATACCGATTATTGTTGCCGCGTTCATTCCGAAGAACATCGTGGAGCCGACGGCTTTACGCGAGCCGGAGCCTGCGCCGGATGCAAAGAGCATCGGAAGAACTCCGAGAACGCAGGTGAACGCCGTCATAAGAACCGAGCGGAAACGTTCACCGGCGGCGGTCGCTGCCGCCTCTATGATTGAAAGTCCGTTCTCTTCACGCTGCTCTTTTGCAAATTCGATAATAAGTATTGCGTTCTTTGCCGCAAGTCCGATAAGGAGCAGTATGCCGAGCTGCGCGTATATGGAGACAGGAAGTCCCATGGCGCGGATTCCGAGTATTGCGCCGAGCATTGCGACCGGCAGTGAGAGTATGACAGGGACAGGAACCGTCCAGCTTTCATACTGTGCTACGAGGAAGAGCAGGGCAAACAGCAGTGAAATTGAAAGTATGAGCGCTATCTGGTTGCCTGCCGTGCGCTCCTGATAGGACATTCCGGAATAGTCTATGCCGTAGCCCGAAGGAAGTTCCTGTGCCAGTTTTTCTATTATCGCCATACCCTGGCCGGTTGAGAAGCCCTGTTTCATTATGACGTTGATGTTTGCCGACGGGTACATGTTGTAGCGTTTGTAGGTACTCGGCGCCAGCACTTTTCTGACGTGTATCAGAGTTTCAAGCGGTATCTGCTGTCCCGTTGCGCTTGAAACGTAGACTCTGCCTATGTCGTCGATTTTTGAGCGGAACTGCGCGTCAGCCTGCACCATAACGCGGTTGACCTGGGAACCGAGGTTGATGTCGTTGATGTAAGCCGAGCCGAAATACATCTGCATTGCGGCGAATATGTTGCTGACGGGAACGTTCATTACTTCTGCTTTTTCGCGGTCTATGTCAACGTAAAGGTGCGGCGTTCCGGCATTGTAGGTACTGAATGCCGCCGCGACTTCCGGCTGCCGGTTGAGCTTCACAATCAGTTCGCCGAGAACCGTCTCAAGTTCTGCAGGGTCGGCTTTCAGCATTGCTTCAAGTCTTACGTCTATACCGCCTATGTCGCCGAGTCCTGAAATTGCCGGCGGAGTGAATACGTTTATTTTTGCGTTAGGAATACGCGCCGTTATGCCGCGTATCTTGCCGACTATGGCGTCCAGGCTCTGGTCTTTTGCGGAACGCTTGCCCCACGGCTTAAGCGGCACGATTACAGACGCAAGGTTTTCGCCGCGTCCGCCTATCATGGACATACCCGTAATAGCCATGGTTGTTTCAACGCCCGGGATATTTCTGATTTCGTCTGCAAGCGCGTTAACCAGCGCTGTGGTATGACCCTTCGCCGTACCTTCAGGCAGCTGGAGAGCAGCAAAAAGAACACCCTGGTCTTCATCCGGAAGGAAAGCTTTCGGCGAGGTTTTATAGACAAGGGCAAAGCTGCCGATTACAAGCGCGACCGCAAGAACGACAAGCAGGCTTCTTTTTGCGATCCACGTAGATTTTTCAACGTACCATGCTGTAGATTTCTTAAGCGCCGAGTTGAACCACGCAAGAGGCCCTTTTTCTGCCGGCTTGATTTCGGTAAGCAGATGGGCGCACATCGCGGGACTCGCCGTAAGAGCGAATACGAGCGAGAACATGACCGAGAAGGATATGGTGACCGCAAACTGGCGGTAAATCTGCCCCGTTATGCCCTGCATGAAAGCGACGGGGACGAATATCGCAAGAAAAACCAAGGTCGTTGCTATCATAGGTCCCGTTATGTCTTTCATAGCCTGAGCCGTGGCTTCCGCAGGCGTGCATTTGTCGCGTTCCATAACGTAGGTAACGCGCTCGACAACGACTATTGCGTCGTCAACGACCGTTCCGATAACGAGGACAAGCCCGAACAGCGTCAGAATGTTTATGGAGTAGCCGAGCGCCGCAAGACCGATGAAGGTGGCAAGCAGCGAAACAGGGATAGCCATAACAGGTACGAGCGTTACCCTCCAGTTCTGCAGGAATATCCAGCAGACAAAAACAACGAGAAGGAAGGTAATAATAAGCGTTGAAAGTATTTCCTTTATCGTTTCTATAACGTACTCCGTAGAGTCGTAGCCGAGACCGAGGCTGATACCGTTCGGCAGATTTTTCTGCAGAGTCTTTATAACTTTCTTTGCGGCGCTCATAACGGTAAGGGCGTTCGAACCGGACGCCTGTGTCATGTCAATAAGCGCCGCGTCTCCGCCGTTGTATTTGTTTTCAAACGTGTAGGATTCGGAGCCAAGCTCAATTTTCGCTATGTCTTTGAGTTTGACAACGCCACCGGCGTTTGTCGCGACTATGATTTTTTCAAAGTCTGAAATTTTTGTAAGACGTCCCTGAGTAAGCAGGTTGTAGGTAAGAACCTGACTTGACAGCATAGGCGCGGCGCCTATCGAACCGAGGGAAGCCTGCGTGTTCTGTCCCTGAATTGCCGCCGCCACCTGCGCGACCGTTATGCCGAGCGAGGTCATGCGTTCAGGGTCAAGCCATACGCGTACGCTGTAACGTCCGCCCCATACGTCAACATCGCCCATACCGGCGACACGCGCGAGAACGTTCTTGACGTTTGAGTGAGCGTAGTCCATCAGTTCAAGGTTCGTGTAAGCGCCGTTCGGAGAGGTTAAGGCAACCATTCCGAGGTCCTGCTCAAACTCGGATTTAACGCTTATGCCCCGCGCCGTAACCTCTGACGGAAGACGGGGGGAAGCCTGCGTAACGCGGTTCTGAACCTTGACAAGCGCTATGTCAGGGTCAACGCCCATTTTGAACGTTACGTAAAGTTGATAGTTTCCGTTGCTGCTGGAGGTTGACTCCATGTAAATCATGCCGTCAACGCCGTTGATTTCCTCTTCAAGCGGTGCGCCTACGGTTTTTGAAACGGTTTCCGCGTCAGCTCCGACAAAGTTCGCGTTAACGCGGACCTGCGGAGGCGTAACGTTCGGGTACTGCGCTACGGGCAGGTTAAAAATACAGATTAAGCCCGCCAGCGCCATAACTATTGAGACGACCGAGGAAAGTCTCGGATGGTCTATGAAAAATTTTGCGAACATTTTATTTACCCTTTATTTCCCCTGTTTCGCCGGAGGCATTGCCGCGGGCATTTTTTTGCCCTGATCCGCTTCTTTCTCCGCTTTGTCAGTCTTTGCTTCTTCTTTTGCGCCGTCCTTTGCCGGTTTCAGGTCAAGCTCTGACTCTTTCGCCTTTTCAGCCGCCGTGTCCCTGCTCTTCTGATTCTCGACAACCTGAACCTTTACGCCCTGACGAACCATCTGGATACCCTGTACGATAATCTTGTCGCCTTTTTCAAGTCCTTCTTCAACAAAACGCGCCGTGCCGTATTCGTCGCCGAGTTTGACGCGCTTCACAACAGCTTCCTGTTTGTCGTTGACCGTGAAAACGTAATCCCCCTGCGCGTCGGCAAGAATTGCCGCCTGCGGAATGTACTTCACAAGACGCGTTTCAACAGGCTTTGCGGAGACGCGGACAAGAGCGCCCGGCATAAGTCTTCCGTCCTTGTTTGCATAGCGCAGACGAACGGCGACCGTGCCTGTTTTTGAATCAACCTGATTGTTTTCAAAATCGCGCATACCCTTTGCTTCGATTTCATCACCGTTGGAAAGCCTGATTTTTGTTTCAAAGACAGAGCCTTTTTCGTTGAAATTTTTGAGCAGTCCGAGATAATCCCTGTCAGGCAGCGAGAAGCTGACACGGATAGGGTCTTCCTGAACCACAACGGCAAGCGGACTGCTGTCGGGCTTCACGTAATTTCCCTTTGTGAAAAGAGCCTTGCCTATGCGGCCTGTAATCGGCGAGCGGACTGACGTTCTTTCAACGTCAATCTGTGCAAGCTGCAGGGAGGCCTGTGCGGAGGCGAGCGCCGCCTGAGCCGCGAGATACGCTGCGTTAGCCTTGTCGCTTTCCGAAGCGGAAACAGCGCGCTGGTCGGCTGTTTTAACGCGTTTCAGATAGCTTTCGGCATTGACAAGATTTGCCTTTGCTTCCTCAACCTGCGCCTTACGGAGGGCAAGTGTAGCCTTATACTGTTTCTGCTCAATCGTGAAAAGAACCTGTCCGGCGTGAACAATTGAACCTTCCTTGAAATTAACGGCGGCTATTTTGCCCGTAACGCTCGGCACAACGTTGACCGTCTGAATCGGCTCAACGCTTCCGACGTATTCCTTCTGCGTTGAGAGGTCTGCTTCCTCAACCTCGCCGAGAACGACTATCGGCGCTGCCTGAGCCGCCCTCGCAGCGGCTTCCTGCTGTGCTTTTTTCTCCTGAACGCCCTTGTTCCAATACCAGAAACCGCCTGCTGCCGCGATTATCAGAAGAATCGCGATAAATCTTGTTGCTCCGCCTTTTTTCTTTTCCTGCTGTTCGTTTTCCATTGTGCTTCTCCTTTTTATTGGGTTAACTGCTTACTGCCTTTTTATAAATATTTATAAAATCTGCATTGCGCCGCCTTACCGCGCAAGCTCCTTTTCAACTGCATTGAAAATAAAATCAATATGCTTCGCAAAATCTTTTTCAAGCATATCCATAAAACGGAGATTGCCCAACCCGCTGAAAACGGCAACAAGCGCCTCCGCTACTGCCCCGCAGTCGCAGCCCGCCTTGATTTTTCCCGCCGCTTTCTCCTTTTCAAGCACCTTTGCGACGTAATTCTTTTCGCGTACCAGCGAAGACCTCTTCAAATCCGTGAGAGCGGTACAGACCTCGTCCGGCCACTCGTTCATGTGCAGAAGAATTTTGCGGATTTTGACGTGCAGCTCCTTGCCCTCCGGGCTTTTAACAAAGGTTTTGTAATAATTCTTCAAATCTTCAAGAGACGACGGCTCATTCGCGCCAAGCGTAAAGGTACGCGCCGCTTCCCCGTGCAGATACTCCGCAAGGCAGATAAAAAGCTCGTTCTTGCTCTTGAAATGCCAATAGACGGCGCCTTTTGTCATGCCGACGGCGGAAGCGATTTCAGCAACGGAAACCTTCGCATACGGCTTCTCGCTGAAAAAATTCAGCGCTGCGTTAAGTATGCGTTCTCTCGTTTCAAGCGCTTCTTCCTTCGTTCTGCGCAAGGCTCCGCCCCCTTCCTGCAACACAAACACCGCACAAAAGTGCAGCAGACGGTATTATACATTCCTTAAAGAATGTATGTCAAGCAAAAAAATGCAGCTTTTTCGGATTATTCCTGAATCTCTGATAAAACCGGCGCGGAAGAAATTCCGCGCCGGTTTGTTTATTTCAGTTCAAATTTTTTCGCGAATTCTTTAAAGTGCGGTTCAAAGATAAGGTATTTTTTGTAGATACCGCAAAAAAATTCTATCAGAAAGCCCATTGTGCAGGCGGTTATTACCGTTCCTATGCCTACTCCGACGAATTTCCCGAAGAAGCACAGCGTCAGAACCGTTGCAATTCCAAGGCAGGCGAGGTCAAAGCAGAGTTTGAATTTAAGCCGTCTTATGCCGAAGCATCCGCTTACCCCGCGCACGAAGAAGTCATAGACCTGCGGGTACAGATAGGTGTTGTAGAAGGCGGAGACTGAGGCAGCCGTGAGCAGCAGACCTGCCGCAAAGAGCAGTATTCTGGGCAGCAGCGGAAGGCTGCCGGGGGGTGTAAGCGCCGGATTTAGAACGGGCACGGCACAACGCCAAAAGTCAAGCACAGCGCCGTAGATAAGGCAGTTGACAAAGGAGCCGAGATATACAGTGCGGAAGCCGCCCATGAGTATGCAGAACAGTATGAACAGTAGGCCTTGTACGACGTATTCCATTTGTCCGAAGGTGAGGGCGGTGAATTTTCTGCTCAGGACGTAGGCGGGAGCGACTATCATTGACACCCCGAAGCCGGAGGCGGCTATCATGGCGACCGACAGAGCCAGTCCGCATATAGCGGTTAAATATGCCGCTTCGTCAGCTATTTTGATTTTCATTTCAGTTAAATTCCCTGTATTGTTTTCTGTCTTTCAGTTCCGCAAGTTTGCCTGCGTTCCAGGACGAAACGTAGGAGTAGTGTCCCGCTATTTTTGCAATGCCGTCAACGCTTTCGCTTTCGCAGGCAAGGCAGTATTCGTTCAGTCCGCGCGATACGCTTCCGCATTCGCCGCATATTGTGAAGGACGGACTGAGCGCAAGCTGCGAGCAGCCGGCTTCAAACGCGTGTCTGACAAGCTGAAGCACCGTTTCTGCGCTGCCGCGCGCCCCTCCCGTGCAGAGAACGGTTACGGCGCCGGCAAAGTGCGGGTGCATTCTGCTTTCAGCGTCAATTTTGTTAAAAGCGCTGACGTCCGCGGATACGGCAAGCTGCGTGCTGTTTGTGTAGTAGACAGCGCCTTTGGCAGCGTCGCCGCGGACAGTTTTTTCGGCTTTCTGCGGGTACTGTTTCAGGTCAAGCCTGGCAAAGCGGAGCGCTGTGCTTTCCGCCGGCGTTTGTTCAAGCATGAAGTTCATGTTGTATTTTTCGCTGAGTTCCGCGCATTTTTTCGCGAGCGTCCTGACAATTTCAAGCCCGAGCTGTGCCGCTTCGGGCGTTTCGTGCAGTTCTTTTCCCGTCAGGCATAAGACCATTTCATTAAGTCCGAGCAGGCCTATTAAATATTCCGTTTTTTCAAGCCTGAGGTACGGCGCGTCGTCGTTTGAATAGACGAGCGCTCCGAGCGGCCCTTCCACTCCGTAGGCAAGCAGTTTTTTGATAAAATCCCTTTTTTGTATGTGGGCTTTCGCGGCAAGCTCAAGTTCTCCGGAGAGAATTTCAAGCAGAGAGTCTGTGCTGCCGTCTGCTTTGTATGCCGCGCGCGGGAGGTTGAGCGTTACATTCTGCATTACGCAGCGGCGCAGTTTCGCCGGCAGTTCGCCGGATTCGTCAAGTCTGTAACATTCGCCGAGCGTAACAAAATCTTTGTCAAAAACGAACTGTACGCTGCCTTTTTCCGCCGCCGCTTCGCAGGCGAGCAGCAGAAGCTCTTTGTCCTGCGTTTCAAACGTTTCTTTTGTGACGTGCAGCAGTGCTTTCGGGAAGAAGAACGGCTGTCCTTCGCCGCAGCCTTCCTTGTATATTTCAAGCAGGGCGCGGAGGAATTTCCGTGCGCCTTCAGCGTATTCGGAGTAATTTTTGCCCGTGTACTGCCCGCCGGCGCCTGTCGCCGGAGCGTCCGCCAAATGCTTCGGCACGTCAAAATAGAGGTCAAGGCTTGTAAAAACCGCCGTTCCCCTGCCGCTTGCAAGCCTGTCAAATTCAAACAGCATTGTCTGCGCAAGCTGGCGTATTTCAGCGTCGCCCAGACCGTCAAGATACGGCGCAAAAATCACGTTCACGGCGTCCCACGCCAAGGCCCCTGCAAAGCTGTTCTGCAGAAGCGTCGTCATTGTTACGAGGTGCGCGAGCAGTACGTCGGCGTGTTTTGCGGGCGCCGCGCTGCATACCGCGCCCGGGAAGCGCAGCCCGTTTCTCGCGACGTATGCCGCGCTTTGCAGCGACGAATACGGACGGTTTGCCATTCCGAGGTCGTGCAGGTGAATGTCGCCTTTGAGGTGCGCTTCTGCGACCTCCTGTGTGAAGATTTTTGACAGTGCGTATTCTTTTATGACGGTCTCCGCCACCGTGTGATTGACGGATTCCGGAGTGTAGCCTGAGGCGGAATTTTCCCTGTTTTTGCAGAACAACATCTGTTCGAGATCGTGAAGCGGTATGCCTATTCTGCGGTGGTCGGTCAGTTTCGCGTCAAGTCCGCGCTGGAACAGCTTTACGTTGACAAGCTCGCGTATTATAGCCGTGTTGACACGCTGTCTGCCGTGACTGAGCAGGTCGTCTTCTATTTCCATGGAGATTTCTTCGGCTGTGGACGGTTCGACTCCCGCCTCTATTATGAGCGCATCCCTTATGCGCGTCGGATCCCACTCATAGCTTTCGCCCTGACCGAGAGCGTCAACCATAAGCACAACGTCCGTTGATTCGCGAAAATCAAAAAGCCTTTCCTGCCGCCTGTAGCGTTCCGCGGAATCAGTCATTTTTTTTATGCTCCTTTTCTTCAAGAAGGTGCAGTATTTCTTCCGCAAAGTTCTCAACGTCGGTAAATTCCTTATACACGGAGGCAAAACGGACGTACGCAACCTTGTGAATGCGGCGCAGTTTTTCGGCAACCATATCACCGAGCTGTGACGAGGCGATTTCTCCCTGTCCTGTCGCGCGAACCTTGCGCTCTATTTCGGAGACGGCTTCTTCGAGCACGTTCAGATCTATGTTCAGTTTTTCGCAGGCGTGCTGCATTCCGCGCAGAAGCTTCTGTCTGTCAAATGCCTGTCTCGTGCCGTCTTTTTTGACAACCCACAGATATTCTTTTTCTTCAATCCTTTCAAACGTGGTAAAACGCGCTTCACATTCAGGGCAAATTCTGCGCCGGCGGTTCACCGTACCGTCTTCACTGCTTCTTGTTTCTATAACTCTTGTTTCGCCTGCACCGCATACCGGACAACGCATGAATCTGCCTCCATTCGCTTCGCGTTTAAAAAACCAATGATTATAAGAAACAATTACAAGTTTTAATGAATAATGCAGAATGAATAATGCAGAATTATTTTCGCACTTCGTTCTTTGGCGCTTCGCTTGTTGTTCGTTTCACTCGCGTAAAGTCACCGGATGTTGCGCCTTCGCTACGCTTCGCGCAGCAAGACAAAATTTTTTGGTTCGTAATTCTTAATTATTCATTATTCATTCTTAATTGCTTTTATCACTTTTCACTTATTCTATTTTCCCATTGCAAACTGTAAGTTTGCCTCAGCCAGCGCTATGTCGTATTTCGCGTCGACAACGTTCGTTTTGCTGTCCGTCAGCGCAAGCCGCGCGTCAAGCATGTCAAGATTTGAGCCTATGCTTTCTTTGTAGCGCAGCACGGCTATTCTGTAATCTTCTTCCGCCTGTGTCAGCTGACGGTTTGAAACGTCAAGCCGGGCCTTGGCTTCTTTGAGGTTAAGCGCTGCCTGACGCACTTCCATTCTGATTTCGTTTTTCTTGTCTTCGAGCCTGTAAAGGAACTCTTTTGACTGGCTTCTTGCCTGCTCTGTCCTTGCGTGTGCTTCGCCGCTGTCAAACATATTCCATGTCGCAGCAAGCCCTACGTGCCAGTTTTTATTTTCCTCCGGCCAGCCTTCATTGCTGTTGGCAGTCACAGCGCCGAAACCAAGTATGTGCGGCAGCAGTTCGCCCTGATGGGCACGGGCGATCTTTGCCGCCTGTCTGCTGTAAAAATCATACATTTTGAGTTCCGCGCGGTTTTCAAAGGCTGTTGTTTCATCAGCAGGTTCAGCATTTCCGCATGAGTTAACGCAAGCATCTCCCGAAAGCAGCACTTCGGGAATATCTGCGGCAACTGCTCTTTCAAGCGCCGTTTTGGCAAGTTCCATGCCGTTTTTGGCGCGAATGAGGTTAAGTTCGGCATCTGCAACGGCGACCTTAGCACGCAGCACGTCAGCCTTTGAGACAACACCTTCCTTGAACAGTTTTTCCGCCTGTGAAAGATGGTCGTTTGTCAGACTGACCGCTTCTTCGGCAACCACTTTTTTGGCTTCCGCGCGTTTGTAGCTGTAATAGCCGAACCGAACTGCGTTTTCAACTGTCTGCGTCACGCGGACAGACTCTGCCTGTATTGCCTTGTACGCAAGTTTTGCAGCGGCTTTTGCCGACGAAAGCGAGCCGCCGGCATAAATTGTCTGTGTAAGCAGTGCGGCTGAAACAAAGACATTATTTTTGGTAAATGCGTTGTTTGCTTCCGGTATTTCCATCATCAGCGGCAGCTTAAATGATTTTTCTATTTTTGGAATTTTTATTGTCAGCGGATGGTCGGAAAAAAGGCTGTTCACGTCAAACATCGGATTTTCCTGCCACATTGCGGCATAAATGCCTTTCAGTTTCGGCATCATTTTTGCCGTGCTTTCGTTCACAACTGCTTCGGCACGTCTCACTTTCTGCTGCTGGGCAAAAATCACAGGATTGTTTTTGTCCGCAAGTTCAATCAGCTGTTTCAGATTTTCACAGTCAGCCGCACAGGCGGACGACGCAAATATCGCCGTAAGCAGAATTCCTGTCACTATTTTTCCGGTTTTTTTCATTATTCTCAACTCCTGTTGGAGATTATTTACAAATGTCACGTTTCACTCCGCGAAGTGCGAGGTGCGGCTTATGGCACGAATTTCTTTTTGAATTTAACAACGCTTGACGTAAAGACGACCGCAATGAATATGCAGAGCGCAACTACGTCGTCCCACACGTATTCCATGCCGCCGCCCTTGAGTATTATCTGCCGCGCAAGGTCGTTGTAGAAGGTTACAGGGAACGTCCAGCTCAGGAACTGGAAAAATTTCGGCATCGATTCAATCGGGAATATAAAGCCGGAGAGCATAACGCTCGGCAGTATGATAAAGGTTGAAAGCTGCAATGCCTGAAGCTGGTTGTC
>JAGHTZ010000036.1 GCA_018065065.1 Candidatus Equadaptatus faecalis
ACAGAGTAATTGCCCTTTGCCCACGTATATTCCGAACTGCCCACGTAAAGGCTGTAACTTCCTGCTCCGTGTCCCAGTACAGGGTATGCCGAAGCGGCAAACGCCGCGGAACTGAACTGACAAAGGAAGGCTGCAAGCGTTATTGCCGCGAATAGTCTGTTTTTTCTGTTTGACATTTTGTCTCTCCTTTATCTGTAATTGTGTTCTATTACCGCGTTGACAAGCGTGTCGCCGTAAACTGTGTAATTGCTGGTGTTGCGTTTTCTTGTGTGTGTTCCTGCAAAGTCCATCATAACGAAGCCTGCGGGACCGCTTATGCTGCCTTTAATGTAGTCCGCCGCCCAGCCGTTGACGTTTTCGGCGTTGTCAGGATAGTTTATGCCAAAAGGCGGGCCTCCTGTATAGCCCGAGGTGTGGTTGAAGCACCAAATTTCACAGTTCGG
This sequence comes from Candidatus Equadaptatus faecalis, assembly GCA_018065065.1. Taxonomy (NCBI): domain Bacteria; kingdom Thermotogati; phylum Synergistota; class Synergistia; order Synergistales; family Synergistaceae; genus Candidatus Equadaptatus; species Candidatus Equadaptatus faecalis. The sequence continues at coordinate 444 of JAGHTZ010000036.1, forward strand.
GTTTCCGTCTGCCGCTTTTGAAAAGTCGTCAAAGTATTCTTTCAGCGCCGCTCGTTTATCGTCTTTGCCGTCGGGATTGTCTTTGTCCTGCACCCACAGCGTTTCATATTTTGACGGGTCTGTTTCCGACGTGCCTATTTTGTTGTTTTTCTTGTTGAAACCGTAGGCGTAGGCTCCGTGCGGTGTTATGTCGTTTTCGGGGTCGCGGCTCACAAAAAGCGCTTTGCCGCGCATTTCGCCGAGTGTCAGCCCTTTGTGGTATTTAACGCTGATGTCGTCAAATTCTCCGAGCTGATCCTGTATGGCTTTGTTGCCTTTCCAAAAGCTCGTCGGCAAAATCTGGCACAGGTCAGAGGGCGATGATGTTTCATGATTCACGATTATTATTGCCGTGTCGTTGGGCATTGAGCGAAGTTTATCCCGAATTATGCCGAGGACATCGTCAAAGTCCATGTTGCAGCCGATACCTCCGTGATATATGCGCATGTCTGAATATTTACTGTAATGTATCGGTCTTAAGTCCATGGCACGCACTCCGCAGTCCCACTGTTCTCCCGTCCACAGCCATTGTGTCTGTGCCTGTTCAACAAACATCGAATCTACGCCTTTTGTGCAGGTGTCGTGAGTGCCTGGAATTGAAATCTGATTTATGCGTATCGCGTCCGGCAAATCTGTCATCCATGTTTTGCCTGTCGTACTGACGTTTTTGAACGCCTTTTTGTATTCTTCGGGGTAGATGTAGGGCGCAAGCACGGTTACTGTTCTGCCGCCGAATATGTCGCTTCCGACTGTCGGCGCTCCAACGCAGCCGAAGTCCACCGTTTTCAGGTTCGGACAGTTGGCAAAGGCTCTGTCGCCGATGTGGAAACTCACGTTTTTGTTGTCCGCGATATATTTTTTGAATTCTTTCAGCGTGCGGCTTTCGCCTACGCCGATTTTAACGTACTCAAGCTTAGGACAGTCCGCAAAGGCTTCGGGCGCTATTTCGGGCGTACCCATTACCCGTATGCTTTTTACGCTCGGAGTGTCCTTGAAAGCGTGCGAGCCTATGTAAGTGACGTTTGCAGGGACGATTATTTCCGTTGCAGACGCATAGAGACTGTCGGGAGCGGCGGCTGTGAGCTGCCAGTCTGATTTTTCACCGTTCTCGTCTTCCGTTCTGAAAAAACCGTCGCCGTTTTCCGTGCTCGGGCGCGCCCCGCCGTAGGCATTCATTACCGCGACTGCTTCGCTGCTGTCAGGTGTGTCCGGTGAGACCGGCGCTGACTGACCGCCGGAGGAAGAACTTCCGTCTCCGCCTCCTCCGCCGCAGCCTCCCGCGAAAATCAGCGCACAAAACAGCGCGATAACCGCAAGAAACGCTAAAAACTTTGATTTTACTGCTGACTTGAACATGGTATGTTCTCCTTTTATTTTTCTGTCATTACCCTATTGTTGTGATTTAACACGCAAGCCTGACGGAATATTTTCCGCCTTTTTGATATTATACAGCATAATCAGCGTTATACGCGGATTGATTTTCAAAAATTTATCATGCCCCTCTATTTAAATATCTTGAAAATTTCGCTTTTTTTGGAAACTTCCCCGTTTTTGAAACACAATTAAAAAACAGCTGCCATGCGGTTTCGCATTGACAG
>JAGHTZ010000037.1 GCA_018065065.1 Candidatus Equadaptatus faecalis
CAAAAACGCGTAATGACGCCGGAACAGGCGAAACTCGCAGGTTCTGATTTCATAGTCGTGGGCAGACCGATAACGGCCGCGCAGAATCCTGTCGCGGCGTATAACCGCTGTATAAAAGAATTTATCGGATAACAGGGAGGATATAAAAATGCAGAAAAAAATAGCAAAAGACCTGCTCTCAATCAAAGCGGTATTTTTCCGTCCGCAGGAACCGTTCACGTGGGCAAGCGGAATTAAAAGCCCCGTGTACTGCGACAACCGTTTGACGCTCACGGCGCCCGGAGTGCGCAGCGACATTGAAAACGGACTTGCACAGCTTGTAAAAGAAAACTATCCTGATGCCGAGGTTCTTATGGGAACCTCAACAGCCGGAATTGCCCATGCGGCAATAACGGGACATCTGCTTAATATGCCTATGGGCTACGTTCGCAGCGGGGCAAAAGACCACGGCAGACAGAATCAGATAGAAGGAAGACTTGAACGCGGGCAGAAAGTTGTTGTTATTGAAGACCTTATCTCAACAGCAGGCAGCGTGCTTGAAGTTGTTGCCGTTCTGCGCGAAGCGGGAGCCGAAGTGCTTGGCATTGCAAGCATTTTCACCTACGGAATGAAAAAGGGACTTGAACGGCTTGCAGCGGCAAACGTGCGTAATGTTTCATTGACCAATTTTGACGTGATTGCCAAAGTTGCGGCAGAGGAAGGCTATATTAAACCCGAAGAAATAAAACAGCTCCTTGCCTTCCGCGACAATCCCTCCGATGAAAGATGGATTAAAGAAGCAATAAATAATTAAGAATGGCAAGCGGTAAGCAAAAAAATCCGTCATTCCGCGCGAAGCAACGCGGAGGCGCGGAAACCAGTGACTTTCGCGACCAACGGGAGCGCTATTAACGACACTGGATTCTGCGCTAAGTCCTTCGGACTTCCGCAGAAAGACGGGAAAAGAAAAACCAAAGCCACTGGATTCTGCGCTAAAGCCTGACGGCTTTCCGCAGAAAGACGGAGATAGAAGCAGTAAGCCTTAAAGGACTTAATTCTTCATTACTCATTGTATTTTATGGTAATTGTACTTTATAGTAATTGTTTTTTTGAGTCATTGGTTCTTTGGGTAATTGATTTTTATTAAAAGGAGGTTTTTTATAAATGCGCAGCATAATTGACGTAGCCGATTTGTCGCTTGACGAGCTTGACGAGCTCATAAAAACAGCCTGCGACATTATCGAAAATCCAAAAAAATACGGCGAAATATGCCGCGGGAAAAAGCTTGCGACGCTTTTCTTCGAACCGTCAACGAGAACGCGTCTCAGCTTTGAAGCGGCAATGTATGAACTCGGGGGAAACGTAATCGGCTTTTCGGCGGCGAACAACTCCTCCGCCGCAAAGGGAGAAAGCGTTGCCGACACCGCAAAAACCGTCAGCTGCTATGCTGACATAATCGCAATGCGCCACCCGAAAGAGGGAGCGGCTCTTGTCGCCGCGAACAACGCCTCCGTTCCCGTAATCAACGCGGGAGACGGGGGGCACTGCCACCCGACGCAGACGCTCGCAGACCTGCTCACGATATACCGCGAAAAAGGCGGCTTCAGCAATCTTACGATAGGACTGTGCGGAGACCTCAAATTCGGGCGCACGGTACACTCGCTCATCAACGCGATGTCGCGCTACGAGGGCAGCAGCTTTGTACTCATATCGCCGGAAGAACTGAAACTGCCGAGCTACGTCAAAAAAGACGTGCTCGCGAAACGCGGCATACCCTACCGGCAGACGACAGACCTTGAAGGTACAATGCCGGAACTTGACATACTTTACATGACGCGCGTTCAGAGAGAACGCTTCTTTAATGAAGAAGACTATCTGCGCCTGAAAGACAGCTACATACTCACGCCGAAAAAACTGGCAAACGCGAAAAAAGACCTCTGCATAATGCACCCGCTGCCGCGCGTCAACGAAATCAGCGTCGCGATAGACAACGACCCTCGCGCCTGCTACTTCAAACAGGTGCTGAACGGAAAATACATGCGCATGGCGCTTATGCTGAAACTGCTTAAGGAGGCGGGAACGCTATGAGAATAGACTCCATACGCAACGGAACGGTAATCGACCACATCACGGCAGGAAGAGGAATGAAGCTTTACGAGCTGCTTGGGCTTGAAGAACTGGACTGCTCCGTGGCGATTATAAAAAACGCGTACAGCGAAAAAAAAGGAAGAAAAGACATAATCAAAATAGACGCCGACATACCGGTAAATCTTGACGCAATCGGCTGCGTTGACCCGACTGCGACCGTGAACGTCATCAGGGACGGAAAACTTGTTGAGAAACGAACGATAGGCACGCCGAAAATCCTCACCAACGTTATCCGCTGCAAAAACCCGCGCTGTATCACAGGCACGGAACAGGAGCTTGACCACGTCTTCTACCTTGCGGACGAAGAAACGAAAACCTACCGCTGCAAATACTGCGAAACAAAAGCAAACTAAACAGACGGATAAAATACAAAACGGCTTAGGATTTTTCTCCCATGCCGTTTTAATTTGTTCAGTTTCTTAAGAATAGCAAATAACGAATAACGACCAAGGAGCAGCGATCTAATAGCACCCCATGCCTTTTGCAAGGTTGACGATAAAGTCCTGAACGTTTGTTACGATACCTTTTGCGGAGAGACTGCCTCTGTCTGCGAGCTTGTTGACCGTAAATTCGGCAATGTCCACGCAGTAGAAGTAAATCTGCCTGATTGTTCCGTCGGGCATTACCCTGAATGACGGTGTCATGTTTCCGGTGGCAATGGTGTGCAGCGTTGTTGCCATGCAGATTACCGTTGTTGCGCTGCGGATTTCGTCACGCATTTTTGCCGCTGCTTCGTACACGTTGCCGAAAACCGGAGGCAGAGGCCCGTCATCGCGTATGGAGCCTGCCAAGACGTAGGGAACGCCGTATTTTTCGCAGCTGTATATTATTCCGTTGTCTATTTTTTCGGCTTCGATAAATTTCTTCACGGAGCCGTGAAATTTTACCCTGTTTATGGTGTCGAGATGGTTGTAATGGCCGTTTGGAACGCTTTCCTGAGTATAGACGTTCTGTCCTAGCGCTGTCTGCAGGTATGCCGCTTCAAGGTCGTGTGTCGCAAGAGCGTTGCCCGACAGCAGAGCGTTGACGTAACCGCCTGCGACAAGCCCCGCAAAGGCGCGCCGCGAGTCTGCGTCAAAGGCAAAGGCAGGCCCTATGACCCATACTGTTTTACCGTGTTTCTTTTCATGCTCCAGCAGTTCGTACAGTTCGTCGTAGTCGCGGGAGAATGCCGTTTCGCGCGAACGGTGGCGGCGGAATGAAAATACTTCGCCGGTTGCTGATTCTTCATTAAAGCCGTTGGGGTGTACGTAGATGCCGTCCTCGCAGTTTTCAGTCCGTCCTGTTGCGACAAGGTCGCCTGCTTTCAGCCAGCGCGGCTCCACAACGGTTATTTCACCGTCCTTGTACACGGGCACGCAGTCCATGCGACTTTCTTTTGCAAGCAGCCAGTTTTCCCCTACGTGAAAATATTCGGGGAAGATGCTCAGGGCGTGAAAATTGTCCGGTGCCGTTGCGTCAAAAGGCGCAGGTTTGAATACTGTCTGCGGAGCGTTTTTAAATTTGTCTTCCGAAAAATCGGGAGCGGTGTATTTCCTGAGTTCAAATGCCATGACAATTCTCCTTAACCTCTATCAGTTCATGTTCCGTCCCGTATCCGGCATCAAGCCTTGCTATTGCTGCCTTGAGAGCAAGCTGATTTGCTTCGCTGTAGAACGGCTCCTCGGCTTTAACGGCAAACGGCAGAGCGCCTGCCAGTACCGTCTGTTTGTAGAATAACTTTATGGCTGCCGCCGGCGTCAGCCCCATGCTTTCAAACAATGTTTCAGCCTGATGTTTCAGCGTTTTGTCAATTTTGTGCCTCAGAATAGCTGCTTCTGCCATAATTATACACTTCCCTTCGTTGACACTATTATAACACAAAAGAGTCATTATGGGGATATTTTAGTATTAAAAATAAATATTATCCGCGGCTATTGCCGTTTTGAATTTTTTCGCAAAAAACACTTGCATTTTTCAGGATTACGTATATAATAATCGGGCTTGGACTCAAGACAGCTGGTGCGCGATGAGCGCTCAATATCCCGCCGAGGTCTGGTAAAAGGCGTATTTATGTATGTTTACGGCTTCCGGACTCACTTGAGCAGCGGAAGCCGGTTTTTATTTTGCCGGCATCCGACACAACAATACAGGAGGTGAAAATCGAATGCCGACACAAGCAAAACGCGAAAACATTGACGAACTCGCTGGACTTCTTAAAAAGACTAACGCAGTCTACATCGTTGAATACCGCGGACTTACGGTTGCACAGAGCACGGCTCTCCGCAAAAGCATCCGTGAAGCAGGCGGCGAAATGAAGGTTTGCAAAAACACCCTCATGCGTATCGCGCTCAAAGAGAACGATATGATAACCGCTCCTGAAATCGACTTTGGCCCCAACGGCTACGTGCTCTCGTACGGAGACGCGTCAGCAGTTGCCAAAGCAATCCGCGATTTCGCAAAAGCGAAGGAAAACGCAGCGTTGATCGTCAAAGGCGGAATTTTCGAAGGCAGAATCATTTCAAAAGCAGAAGTATTTGCAATCGCAGACATCCCGCCGCGCGAAGTTCTTCTCGGAATGGCAGTACGCGCCATGGCTTCCCCGCTTCAGGGGCTGGTCAACGTACTTTCAGGCCCTGCAAGAGGACTTGTTACCGCCCTTGCGGCAGTCAGGGACAAAAAAGAAAACGCAGCATAATGCTCAAAGCCGCATAGCGGCGTAAACAACAAACAAAAATTTAACTTTGGAGGAATTTATTATGACAAAAGAAGAAATCATCAGCGCAATAGAATCAATGTCAGTTCTCGAACTTTCAGATCTCGTTAAAGAACTCGAAGACAAGTTCGGCGTTTCAGCAGCAGCACCGGTAATGGCAGTAGCAGCAGGCGCAGCGGCACCGGCGGCAGCGGCAGAAGAAGAAAAAACAGAATTCAACGTTGAACTCACAGAGTTCGGCGCAAAGAAACTTGACGTCATCAAAGTTGTCCGCGAAATCACGGGACTCGGCCTCAAAGAAGCCAAAGACCTTGTTGACGGCGCACCGAAGATGGTCAAAGAAGGCGTAGCCAAAGAAGAAGCCGAAGAGATGAAAAAGAAACTCGAAGAAGCAGGAGCAAAGGTTACCCTTAAGTAATTTTCCCATTATTGCAGACGAAAACCCCCGAATTCGGGGGGTTTTTGTTTTTTTATGATGTTTTTTCGTTCTTTTTCTCTTAAAAAAATTGTTGTTTTGTCAGTATTTTTAGCATAAAGTTATAATTTGAAAGGTTTTTTGTCAAAATTTTCGTATTTATTAAATATTATAAGTTTTTTACACAAAAAGATTGACATTCCAACGGTTTCAGAGTATTATTTGCCCGTTGTAAAGAAGTACAGCGCCGGAAAGAAAGGAGACCCGTTATGACAGGAAGATTCAGCAGCGTTCTCGTTATAGTCGTTGTCATTATTTTGGCGGGTCTGCTTGGATGATCGGCGTTTTATTTTTTCGCTTTAATCCAGGCCGGCCCAAACAGAGGGGTCGGCTTGATTTTTATCCGTAAAACAGGGAAGCTTCGCGCAGTCTGATTTACACGGAATTTACAGCGGCGCGGAATGCTTGCAGAGGAGTGATTGCTATGTCGAGTACCTTCAGTATTTTGTCGCAGGATCAGCCCGGAGTTCTGATGCGTATTGCGGCTCTTATTTACCGCCGTGCGTACAATATTGTCAGTTTGTCTGTCTCTCCCACGGAGGAAGACGGAGTTTCGCGTTTTACAGTTGTTGTTGACGGTGAACCGAGGATATGCGAGCAGGTTCGCAAACAGCTGGAAAAACTTACGGAGGTTATTTCGGTAACCGATTTGACACGCGACGGCAATGCGGTTGAGCGCTATCTGAAGCTTATTAAAGTTAAAGCGCCGCAGAGCTCAAGATCGGATATTTTCCAGACGGCGGAGATTTTCCGCTGCCGCGTCGTTGATCTTGGTTCTTCCACCCTGACGCTTGAAGTTACGGGAGCGAAATCAAAGGTTGAAGCGTGTATAAAGGCGTTACAGCCGTTCGGCATAGTCGAAACTGCCGGAAGCGGGCAGGTGTCCGTTGCCAGAAGCGGCTTTGACGAGGAATAGGAGGAAATTATGTCCAATACGTTCTGTATTTATTCAGAAGACCAGCCCGGTGTACTCAGCAGGGTTGCCGCGCTTATTTACCGCAGAGGGTATAATATTATCAGCATTGCTGCGGGTCCTACGGAGGTTAAGGGCGTCTCGCGCTATACGCTGGTTTTTGACGGCGAGGAATCAACCTACGACCAGGTGCAGAAACAGTTGCAGAAACTGGCAGAGGTTATTTCCGTACGCAATCTTACGCGCGAAGGCAACACGGTAGAGCGCTATCTGAAGCTTATTAAGGTTAAAGCGCCTGTTTCAAAGCGTCCGAGCATTTTCCAGACGGCGGAAGTTTTCCGCTGCCGCGTTGTCGATATAGGCGCAGATACAATTTCTTTTGAAGTAACAGGTTCGGAATCAAAGGTTGAAGCCTGTCTTGCAGCCCTGGAACCTTACGGCATAGTTGAGACTGCCGGAAGCGGGCAGGTATCGCTTGCAAGAAGCGGACTGAAAAGCAATAAAGACAAATAACGTGTGATTTCACACCAAAAATAAGCATTTTTTAATGCATTTCAAAACAAAGGAGTGTTGTACAATGGCAGCAAAAGCATATTACGACCGCGATGCAGACCTTAATTTCCTTAACGGAAAGACCATAGCCGTCCTCGGCTACGGAAGCCAGGGTCACGCGCACGCACAGAACCTTCGCGACAGCGGGGCAAAGGTTATTATCGGACTTCGTCCGACAAGCAAATCGGTAGAAACCGCGAAAAACGACGGGTTTGAAGTCTACACGGTTGCGGAAGCATCAAAGCTTGCGGACGCAATCATGTTCCTTATCCCTGACCATCTCCAGGCTGCGGCCTACAAAGCAGAGGTGGCGCCGAACATGAAAGAAGACGCAATTCTTATGTTCGCGCACGGCTTTGCAATTCATTTCGGACAGATTCAGCCCGGCGCCAAACATGACGTTGTTATGGTTGCGCCGAAGGGCCCCGGACATATTGTCCGCCGCACCTATACGGAAGGACAGGGCGTTCCCTGCCTTATCGCAGTTCAGCAGGACGCTTCCGGACACGCCAAGGATTTCGCCCTCGCCTATGCTTCAGGTATCGGCGGAGGCCGCGCAGGCGTTATTGAAACAACGTTCCGCGAAGAGACGGAAACAGACCTTTTCGGCGAACAGGCAGTGCTTTGCGGCGGTGTCTGCGAGCTTATGAAACAGGGCTTTAACACGCTTGTAGAAGCCGGTTATCAGCCGGAAATGGCATATTTTGAATGCATGCACGAAATGAAGCTTATCGTTGACATGATCAACGAGGGCGGCATGAGCTGGATGCGCTATTCCATCTCGGATACGGCAAAATACGGCGATATGATTACAGGACCAAAGGTTATCAACGAACAGTCGCGCAAGGCTATGAAAGAAGTTCTGAGAGACATTCAGGACGGAACCTTTGCACGCGACTGGCTGCTTGAAAACCAGTCAGGCAGACCGCGCATGAAGGTCTGGACAAAAGCAATCCGCAAGGAACTTCACGAAAAAGTCGGACAGCAGCTCCGCTCAATGATGCCCTGGATGGCAAAAAAAGAAGCACCGGAATATTAATTTAATTTTACTTTTTATTTTGCGGAAGCCGGAAACGGCTTCCGCAAAACTCAGAATTTCGCGGCTCGGAATTTGCATAAGACATTGAAAATTAAACTGTATTATAGTTTTTAACATAAATTTTTTAAAATATAACTTCAGGGAGTGTGCAAAATGGGTGAAAAACTGACCGGAGCGCAGATACTTGTAAAATCGCTTGAAGCCGAAAAGGTAACCACAATTTTCGGGCTGCCGGGCGGACAGGTTATACCGCTTTACAACGCGCTTTACGACGCAAAATTCAACAATATTCTTGTACGCCACGAGCAGGCGGCCGCGCATGCCGCGGACGGTTATTCGCGCGCAAGCGAAAGAGTCGGCGTCTGTATAGCGACTTCAGGTCCCGGCGCTACAAATCTTGTTACCGGCATTGCAACTGCCTACATGGATTCGGTGCCTCTGGTTGCAATTACCGGTCAGGTGCCTGTCACCGTTCTCGGCACCGACGCTTTTCAGGAAGCGGACATTATAGGCGGGACAATGTCCTTTATCAAGCACAGTCTGCAGATACACAATCCGAACGATATTCCGGCAATGATAAAGAAAGCTTTTTACATTGCTTCTACCGGCCGCCCAGGTCCTGTGCTTGTTGATTTGCCCTCCAACGTTCAGACGGCTGAGGGCGAATTCGTGTGGCCGAAAAAACTTTCGCTTCCAGGCTACCACCCTGACGAGCTGAATAATCTGGACAAGCTTGATGAAGCGGTTTCCGCCCTTGAAAAAGCGAAACGCCCCGTTATTTACGCAGGCGGCGGCGTTCTTCGTTCGCATGCTTCAAAACAGCTTTCGGCAATAGCCAAACAGCTCAACGCGCCAGTGGTAACGACGCTTATGGGCAAGGGTGCTCTTCCCGAATCACATCCGCACGTTCTCGGCATGGCAGGAATGCACGGCACTCCTGTATCAAACCGTGCTCTTCAGGCAGCGGACGTAATCCTTGCAATAGGCACGCGTCTCAGCGACAGAACGACAGGCAGTTCCGAAACCTTTGCTCCCAAGGCAAAAATTATTCATATTGACAGAGACCCGGCGGAAGTTGACAAACGCATTGTTACCGACATTTGGCTTATCGGTGACGCCGGAAAAATTCTCGGCACGCTTTCAAAAGCTCTTGCACCAAAAATCCCTGAAAGGAAAGAATGGTATGCTTTCCTTGACAAAATTAAAAAGAAAGAACCTATGCCGCAGCAGGCTTTCCCCGGTGCGATAACGCCGTGGCAGGTGCTTGAAACGCTTAACGAAATTACAAAAGGCGATATTACGCTCACGACCGAAGTCGGACAGCACCAGATGTGGGCGGCGCAGTATTTCCGCGTGGAAGAACCCAACCATTTCATAACCTCGGGCGGACTCGGAGCCATGGGCTTTGGTTTCCCTGCGGCAATGGGCGCTCATTTTGCCAGACCTGACAGGCCTGTGGTCTGCATAGCGGGTGACGGAAGTTTTATGATGAACATACAGGAACTGGACACCTGCGCACGCTACAATATCCCCGTAAAGGTATTTGTCCTCAACAACTCGTGTCTCGGTATGGTCCGCCAGTGGCAGGAACTGTTCTACGATAACCGCTATTCCTCAACGCTTTATCCGCAGGATCCTGACTTTGTCAAAATTGCGGAAGGCATGGGCGCGAGCGGCTTGCGCGTTGAAAAACCGGCGCAGGTTAAGGGCGCGATTGAGAAAGCGCTGAAAATTGACGGCCCTGTGGTTGTTGATTTCAAAATTCCTCAGGAAGCATGCGTATTCCCGATGGTTCCTTCAGGCGGCTGCATCAGCGATATGATATTCTCAAAATAGCAGCTGTTCTTTTTACCGAAGCAGTACCCGGCAAAATCCGCGATATAAATTACTGACAGAAAGAGGCGTATAAAAATGATCAGCGATCAGGCAAAAAAAGGTTTTCAGAGAGCACCGCACCGTTCGCTTTTAAAAGCTGCAGGTTACACGGACTGGGAGGTTGACCGCCCGTGGATAGGCATAGCTAATGCCTACAATGCGATAATTCCCGGACACGTACATCTCCGCCAGCTTACCGAAGCGGTAAAAGCAGGCATTTACGCAGCAGGAGGACTTCCGATAGAATTCCCTGTAATAGGCGTCTGCGACGGTATCGCAATGAATCATGAGGGAATGAAATTCTCGCTGCCCAGTCGCGAGCTCATAATGGATTCAATCGAAGTTATGGCGAAAGCTCACGCCTTTGACGGACTTGTACTTATACCGAACTGCGACAAAATAGTTCCGGGTATGGCTATGGCGGCGGCCAAGCTTAACATTCCGTCCGTCGTAGTTTCCGGAGGTCCTATGATGACGGGAAAACTGCGCGGGAAAACGCTCGACCTCAACAGTGTATTTGAAGCGGTGGGAAGCTGCTCGGCAGGCAAAATCAGCGAGGACGAGCTCCGCGCCGTCGAAGCAAACGCCTGCCCGGGCTGCGGAAGCTGCTCCGGAATGTTCACCGCCAATACAATGAACTGCATGCTGGAAGTTCTCGGACTTGCGCTCCCCGGCAACGGAACAATTCCTGCCGTTCATGCAGGCCGTATCCGCCTTGCGAAAGACGCAGGCAGGGCGGTAATGAAAATGATTGAGAAAAATATCCGTCCGCGCGACATACTTACAGAGCAGGCGTTTGAAAACGCCGTTGCCGTTGACCTCGCGCTCGGCGGTTCTACGAACACAACGCTTCATCTCCCTGCAATCGCGTGGGCGGCGGGACAGAAAATTACGCTTGACCTTTTCAACACTCTCGGCGAAAAGGTTCCTCACGTCTGCTCAATGAGCCCGGGCGGTGCTTCGCATCTTGAAGACCTGTGGCAGGCGGGCGGTGTTCAGGCGCTTATGAAACAGCTGCTTGACGCAGGGCTTATCCACGGGGAACCGATTACGGTCACGGGAGAAACCGTTGCCGAAAACGTTAAAGACTGCAAGGTTGCCGACACGGAAACAATACGCCCGCTGGACAATCCGTATCATGCAAAAGGCGGACTTGCCTTTATGAAAGGCACGCTAGCGCCTCTCGGAGCCATTGTCAAACAGGCAGCCGTTGCGCCTGAAATGCTGGTGCACGAAGGGCCTGCACGCGTGTTTGAATGTGAGGAAGACGCAAGCCGCGCAATTCTTGCCAACGAAATTAAAGACGGAGACGTTGTTGTAATCCGCAACGAAGGGCCTAAAGGAGGTCCCGGAATGCGTGAAATGCTTACGCCGACCTCTGCGATAATGGGACAGGGCAAAGGCGGAACAGTCGCGCTTATCACGGACGGACGTTTCTCAGGCGCGACGCGCGGCGCTTCCATAGGCCACGTATCGCCTGAAGCCTGCGCCGGAGGCCCGATCGGGCTTGTCGAGGAAGGAGACATTATCTTCATTGATATTCCCAACAAGCGGCTTGACCTTAAAGTAAGCGAAGAAGAGCTGGCTAAACGCAGGGAAAAATTTGTACCTAAAGTACAGGAAACGAACAGTGTGTTCCTCAACCGATACCGCGCACACGCGACAAGCGGCGTTGAAGGCGCGGTGCTGAAATAATTTACCGGCTGCCCGCGGAGTGGTTTTGGTTTAAGCGGAGTACGGCGGGCTGAAACAAAGAACTGCAATACATCAAAGCCTTGGGGGATTCCCGAAGGCTTTGGCTGTCATACAAATATAAAATGGTTGAAAAATCAGCCGAAATATTTTAAAATCGGCTGACGGAAGCCGGCGGTTTTTATCACCGGAAGCCGGTATTTACAATATGAAACGGACGGATAAAAATGAGAAAAATTAAGCTGAACGACATAACCCTCAGGGATTACGTTGCAAATCACGGCAATACGCTGAGTTTTAAAGAGGTTGTAGAGATTGCGAAGACGCTTGACAAGCTTCGTATTGATACAATTGGATTGCCTACAATAGAAAACGTAAAAGTCGGTTCCCTGCTTATTCACACCATTACCGCCGCCGTTTCATACAGTACGGTTTCAATGCCCACAGGGACAACGGACGAATCTCTGAAACTGGCATGGGATGCCGTATGCGGGGCAAAACATCCGAGGCTCTACCTTGAACTGCCTGTCTCCACTGTCCAGATGGAATTTATGAGCCACAAACGCCCCGACAAGCTGCTTGAAATTATCACCGACATAATCGGCAAAGCCAGAAAACTTTGCGATGACGTGGAATTTTCTGCGCTTGACGCTACGCGCGCCGATTTTGATTTCATTGTTTCAGCGGTAAAAAAAGCAATAGAAGCCGGCGCAAACACCGTTACAATCTGCGACACTGCCGGAAATATGTTCCCGCAGGAATTCAAGGCATTCATTGAAAAGCTGTATGAAGCAGTTCCGGAGCTTAAAAACGTGTGCCTTGCCGTACGCTGTGCGGACACGCTTTCCATGGCGGCGGCAAACGTTTTTGCCGCGTTCGAGTGCGGGGCGGAAGAGGCATGCGTCCTTGCAAGCGCAGGTCCTTCTCCGTCGGCTGAAGAAGTCGTGAAAATTCTTACTGTGCGCAGCGAACGCTGCGGACTTTCAAGCGGCGTAAAAACGACCGAGCTGAACCGCGGAATGCAGCAGATAGCATGGATAGCGCGTTCCAAAAAAACAAAAGAGGAAACAATGTTCAATATAGGAAACGCGGCAGGGCAGGGAGAAATTCTGCTGCACGCCGGAGACGACCTTCCTACGGTTGCCAAAGCCGTTAAAAAACTCGGTTACGAACTCTCTGACGAAGACATAGCAAAGGTATTTGAAAGTTTTAACGCGGCGGCTTCAAAAAAATCTGTCGGCACCAAAGAACTTGAGGCAATCATTGCCTCATCGGCAATGCAGGTGCCCCCTGTCTACAAGCTTAAAAATTACGTTGTCAACTGCGGAAACTGCATAAGCGCGTCTGCCGTGGTTCACATGCTCAGGGACGGCAAAGAATTGCAGGGAATGGCAGTCGGGGACGGCCCTATAGATGCCGCAATTCTTGCCATAGAGCAGATAACGGGACACCACTACGAAGTGGACGATTTCCAAATTCAGGCAGTCACCGAAGGGCGAGAAGCCTTCGGTTCAACGCTGATAAAGCTGCGTTATGAAGGCAGGCTTTATTCGGGAACGGGCATTTCTACGGACATTCTCGGCGCCTCTCTCGGTTCCTACATGAACGCGCTGAACAAGATTGCCTTTGAGGAGGCGCACAACTAAATGAAGCTCTCTTTCTCCACCTGCGGCTGGTCATCAAAAAACTGGGCGGAGCTCTGTCTGCTTGCGGCAGAAACGGGCTTTGACGGCATTGAAATTCATGAGCAGTGGCAGCCGGTTTATTCCGGAAGCAAATTGCTGGAACCTGCCGTAACAAACGCCGCTTACAGGGAGCTGCTTGAGAAAAAGCTGACGATACCCTGTCTTGACCTGCACTGCGACATCGCGGACGCGTCAAAGAAAAAAGAAACGCTGAAAACAGTCTCGGACGCGCTTACTGCCGCCAAAAAGCTTCACGTGCCCAACCTGCGCCTTGCCGCTTACAGCTGCGGAGAAAATACGGATACAGCCGTATCGGAAATTATTGCGGAACTGCTGCCGGAAGCAAAACAGACAGGCGTTACCCTGCTTGTTGAAACAATAGGCGCGTACGCTGATACCGTGCGGCTTTGCGCTCTGCTGGACTCCTTTGCGGACGACAGGCTTGGCGCGGTATGGGATATTAACCACACGTGCCGCGATGCCGGCGAGCGTCCCGCGGACACGGTGAAACGCCTCGGCGCTTACATTAAACACGTTCATCTGAAGGATTCCTCCGCGGCTGAAAACGGAGAAATTATATACAATCTGATAGGCGAGGGCACGCTCCCGATAGGAGACGTTATGCGCGCTCTCTACTCCATAAACTATGACGGCTTTATCTCGCTGGAATGGAAACCGTTCTGGGACGAAACGGAGCTTGAGCTTGAGCTTGTCGCGCTGCATTTTATAAACCATATTAAAAAATACGGCGACACGGCGCGGCAGACAAAAAAACTGCGTCTTTACGAAAACAAAACAGGCACGGGCAAATTCCCCTGGCAGAAAGACAAGCTTATAGACTGTACCTTCGGCAGGGTACTCGACAAAATGGTTGAAGAATTCCCCGACCAGTACGCATTCAAATACACAACGCTTGATTACACGCGCACCTACGGAGAATTCCGCGAAGACGTGGACGAATTTGCGCGTGTGCTTGTTTCGCTCGGAGTAAAGCCCGGCAGCCACGTTGCAGTCTGGGCGACAAATCTTCCGCAATGGTACATCACCTTCTGGGCTGCCGTAAAAATCGGCGCCGTCCTCGTTTCCGTCAACACGGCGTACAAAATAGCGGAAGCGGAATATCTTTTCCGCCAGTCGGACACGCACACGCTTGTCATGATTGAAGGCTATAAGGATTCAAACTACAAAGAAATTATGCAGGAGCTTTGTCCGGAGCTTGCAGCAGCAAAACCCGGCGAACCTCTTGCCGCGAAACGGCTTCCGTTCCTGCGCAACATAATCACCGTCGGTTTCCGCATGAACGGTGCGCTGACCTGGGAAGATGCGCTTGAACGCGCGGAACTTGTGCCGCAGGAAGAAATACAGCGCATGGCAAACGCGGTCAACGTACACGACGTCTGCAACATGCAGTACACGTCGGGAACCACGGGTTTCCCCAAGGGAGTTATGCTTACCCACTACAACGTAGTCAACAACGGCAAATGCATAGGCGACAGAATGGACCTCTCCACGGCAGACCGCATGATGATACAGGTTCCCATGTTCCACTGCTTCGGAATGGTGCTGGCGATGACTGCTTCCATGACGCACGGCGCGACACTTTCGCCGCTGCCCTACTTCTCCACACGCGCGTCGCTTGCCTGCATAAATCAGGAAAAAATCACCTGCTTCCACGGCGTTCCGACAATGTTTATCGCAATGCTGGAGCACCCTGATTTTGAAAAAACCGACTTCAGCTTCATACGCACCGGAATTATGGCGGGAAGCCCCTGCCCGATTTCAAAAATGCGCGACGTTGTGGACAAAATGAACATGAAAGAAATTACGATAGTCTACGGCGAAACGGAAGCGTCTCCCGGCTGCACCATGTCGGCGGCAGACGACCCTCTTGAAATTCGTGTAGCCACGGTCGGCAAACCGCTTCCCGAAATAGAATGCCGCATAATAAATCCCGAAACGGGAGAAACGCTTCCCGACGGCGAAACGGGAGAATTTGTCGCGCGTGGCTACAACATAATGAAAGGCTACTACAAAATGCCGGAAGCAACGGCGGAAGCCGTTGACGAAGAAGGCTGGCTGCACACGGGCGACCTTGCCTGCCGCACGCCGGAGGGCAACTACCGTATTACGGGCAGACTGAAAGATATGATTATCCGCGGCGGAGAAAATATTTATCCGAAAGAAATCGAAGAATTTCTCTAC
The DNA here is from genome assembly GCA_018065065.1 of Candidatus Equadaptatus faecalis. NCBI lineage: Bacteria > Thermotogati > Synergistota > Synergistia > Synergistales > Synergistaceae > Candidatus Equadaptatus > Candidatus Equadaptatus faecalis. The sequence goes on from JAGHTZ010000037.1 coordinate 15,256, forward strand.
ACGCACCAAAAGTAAAAGACGTGCAGGTCATCGGCGTTCCTGACGAAGGGCTTGGCGAAGAAATCATGGCGTGCATAATCCTTAAAGAAGGCGCGGAAGCAACTGAAGAAGAAATCAAAAAATACGTTGCGGCGCACATGGCAAAACACAAAGTTCCGCGCTACGTCAGCTTCATGACAGAATTTCCGATGAACGTCGCCGGAAAAATACTGAAATACCAAATGCGAAAAGACGCTGTTGAAAAGCTCGGACTTGAAAAAGCAGCCGGAATAAAAACAGCGTAATAAAAGGCAGGGATAAATTACAATCAAACGGCTTGGGAATTCCCAAGCCGTTTTTCGTTTTCCCAAAATTGCTTTCGGGTATGTTAAACACAGCCCCTAATAATAAATTACCAATGACGAATTGCCAATCAAGGAACGTAAGAAAGGAACAGCAAAAACAATAGTCAATAAAAATCAATAGTCTTATACACAAAAACGGCACGAGAAAACAAAGAAGCAATTACGATAAAAACCAATTACCCAAAGAACCAATTACAAAGAGAAGCAATTACGATAAAATACAATTACAAAAAGAGACAATTACATAAAAAAACAATTACCCAAGAAACAATTCTATCTAATCTTGTCTTTCTGCGGAAAGCTATCAGGCTTTAGCGCAGAATCCAGCCTGTGCCCGGTATGGGTACGGCTCTATTTCAGTATTTGCAACAAAAACGGCTTGAAAATTCCCAAGCCGTTTTTATTTTTCCAAAAATTGCTTTTGGGTACGTTAAACATAAGCTTTAAGCCGTTAGCAATAAGCCGATAGCTATAAGCCTTTTTTGCCACACGCCTTTTGCCTTTGCTTTTGATTTCGCA
>JAGHTZ010000038.1 GCA_018065065.1 Candidatus Equadaptatus faecalis
GGCGCGAAAGCGCCAAAATGCTATACGCTGCACGCTATATGCTATAAGCAAAAGCAAAAGGCATGTGGCAAAAAATCTTTGTCATACCGTGCTTGACACGGTATCCAGCGTCTTTGAAAGTACCTTAAAAACGAAAAGACTCTGGATTCCGACTTCCGTCGGAATGACAGATAAAAAGACTCTTAAGGTGTTAAGGCTTATAGCTTATGGCTTGCAGCTTTTAGCTTGTAGCTTATAGCTATGTTTGTTGTACCCAAACGCAATTTTGGGGAAATTAAAAACGGCTTGGGAATTTCCAAGCCGTTTTTTTTCAGTAACGAGCTTCGCCCGTAGAGCCGCTGGGCACTGCGCTGACGCTTCGCGTCCCGCAGTGAGACGGGTGGTGTGCCGCTGGATTCTCGCTGCTCCTGACGGAGCCCGCAGGAAGACGGTGATTTTTTGTTTTTCATTTTGAATTTTGCACTCTGCATTTTGCACTTTACATTCTGCATTTTGCATTTAGCTGATTATTTTTCGCCGACTTTTGTTTCGGTGCCTGCCGCTATGCGTTTCAGGTTGTCTTTATGCCTGTACGTTGAAAGCGCGGCAAGAAAGAGCGATACAAAGAAATACGGCTTCGGCATTTTGAAAGCAAGCGTAAGGAACGCGGCGGCGAAAAGTCCGCAGATTGAACCAACGGAAACGTAGCGGCTGGTTTTCATTACGACGTACCATACTGCTCCGCCGAGGAGCGACGGAAGCGGATTGAAGAAATCAAAGAAAAATATTACGCCGTATGTGGTGGCAACGCCTTTGCCGCCTTTGAAGCCGAGCCATACAGGGTAATTGTGCCCGAGTACGGAAGCAGCGCCTGAAAGAGCGGCTGTGAGCGGGTCATGCGTGCAGAACGCCGCGAGCAAAACAATTATTCCGCCCTTGAGCATGTCAAACAGTGCAATAAAAACGGCGTATTTTTTTCCGAGCAGACGTCCGGCGTTTGTCGCGCCTATATTGCCCGAACCGAATTTCCTTATGTCAACGTTTTTGATGTATTTGGCAAGAAGATACCCTGTCGGACAGCTTCCGGCAAGATAGCCCGCCAAAATCCAGAAAATAAGCATTTGATTATTTAAAAGCGCCGTTCATTGAACGGCGCCGTTTTGTTATCTCTTGACAGCAGAGATGACTTCTGATGTAAGGTCTGTTCCGCCGTAATAGACAAGCGATTTGTTGACGACAACCGTTATGCCTTTCTGTTTGGCGACCTTCTGAACTGCGTCGTTGACCGTTTTAAGGATAGGCTTCATAACTTTTTCTTCTTCCTGAGCCATTTCCTTCTGCATGGTCTGCACAAGTTTTGCCTTTTTCGCTTCGTCTTTTTCTTTGTCAAAAGCGGCGCGAGTGGCAGCCTCTTTGCGTTCCGCAGTCTGCGCAAGCTGTTTCTGCGCTGCAATGAATTTCGGATATTCGCGGAGGACTCTGTCCCCGTCAACGCAACCTACCCTGGCATCGGCGAATGCCGCCTGTGCAGCTGTGAGAGCCGCAAATACTGTCAACAACGCTATAATGGTCTTCTTCATGTCGTTATACCTCCTGTGTGGTTTTGCAAACAAAAGAATTTTACTCGTTTTACCTGTTTTTGTCTATCTTTTGCCGGCGATTTCCCTGCGTATTTTTACTGATTTTTCGCTGCGTACCGGCTTTTACAAGGCATTTTTCGCCGTTTCCGATAAGGTCGGGACGTCCAGCTTTTATTAAAGCCGCGCGTACAAGTTCTTCGTTTTCGGGCAGCCAGTACTGCATAAGAGCCCTCTGCATTTTTCTTTCTTCCGTGCTTTTGGCGACGTAGATTTCCTTTCCGCTGAACGGGTCAAAGCCGCTGAAATACATGCAGGTGGAAGCCGAGCCTGGGGTGGGCGTAAAATCCTGCACCTGTTCGGGTCTGAGCCGCGTGTCGCGGATAAATTCCGCGAGCATGACCGCGTCTTCAAGCGCTGCACCCGGGTGCGCGGATATGAAATACGGCACAAGATACTGTTTCAGTCCGAGTTTTTTGTTCGTTTCGGCATATTTTTTCATAAAGTCAAGCGTTGTTTCTTTCGGCGGTTTTCTCATAAGCTCAAGCACCTTCGGACTTGCGTGCTCCGGCGCTATTTTGAGCTGTCCGCTGACGTGGTGTTCACACAGCTCGGACAGAAAATCATTTTCTTTGTCCTCAAGCAGATAATCGCAGCGCACACCCGAACGGATAAAAACTTTTTTTATGCCGTCAAGCGCGCGGAGCTTTCTCAAAAGCGAAATGTACGTGCTGTGATCAGCGCGAAGCGCAGGGCAGGGCTTTGGGAAAAGGCAGGATTTGCCACTGCACGCCCCGCTTTTTTCCTGTTTTGCGCAGGCAGGCTGCATAAAGTTGGCAGTCGGGCCTCCTACGTCGTGTATGTAGCCCTTGAAATCCGGCATTTTTTTGAAAGCTTCCGCTTCCTTTATTATTGACTCGTCGCTTCTTCTCTGTATTATTCTTCCCTGATGTCCCGCTATCGCGCAGAAGGCACATTCGCCAAAGCAGCCGCGGTGGCTTGTTATGCTGAATTTAACTTCGGCAAGCGCAGGGACGCCTCCCAAGGCGTCGTAATCGGGGTGCCAGCAGCGCGTGTAAGGCAGGGCATAGACCTTGTCCATTTCCGCTGTGGTCAGGGGGCGCGACGGTCTGTTCTGCACAACGTGCCATGCGCCCTGATTTTGTATAAGCCTTTTGCCTGAGTACGGATTTTGTTCCGCGTACTGTTTTGCAAAGGCTTCGGCAAATATTCTGCCGCCTGCGCTGACTTCTTCAAACGACGGAAGTGTTACGGCGTCTTTGGCATTTGCGGGTTCGTGCGTTTTCCAGCAGGTGCCTGGGACGTTTCTGATTGACGAAACCGATCTGCCTTCGGACAGGGCACGTGCAATCGCAACCGTTGAAAGCTCGCCCATTCCGAACGAGAGAAGGTCGGCGCGGCTGTCCGCAAGCAGTGAACGGCGCACGGAATCACTCCAGTAATCATAATGCGCGAAACGTCTCAGGCTTGCCTCAATTCCGCCTATAACAAGCGGGATATCTTTCCATATTTCCCTTATTCTGTTGCAGTAGACTATCGTTGCCCTGTCTGGACGGAGTCCCGCTTTTCCCCCCGGAGAATAGCTGTCGTTATGCCTTTTTTTGAGAGACGCCGTGTAATGATTCAGCATTGAGTCAAGATTTCCGGCAGTTACAAAAACGCCGAAACGCGGCCGTCCGAGTCTGGCAAAAGCCTCTGTGCTTCTCCAGTCCGGCTGCGCGATTATTCCGACGCGGAAGCCTGCCGCTTCAAGACAGCGCGAAATTATCGCGTGCCCGAAGCTCGGGTGGTCAACGTACGCGTCGCCCGATATGAGAAGAAAATCCAATTCTTCCCAACCCCGAGCCTCCATATCGGCGCAGCTTACAGGCAGAAATTTATCTCTTGAAATTTTATCAGTATTTTTTTTCGTCATATTTTTGCTCCAATCATTGGACTATTAAGGCTTTCGGGGTTATTATTGTCGCGCGGAGGCACAGATATGGGCGAGACAATAATCATCAGCGGGCAGAGCTATGCCGTACGGCGCAGCGCAAGACGAAAGAACATAACGGTAAAAGCTGACCTGAGCGGAAATATAACCGTTGCTTTTCCGGCAGGTTACAATGTTTCTGCTGCCACCGAAAAGCTTCTTGCTCCTTTGCTTGAAGAAATTATAAAACGCACTGCCGCTTTGCCGCAAGCGAAAAACTATACGGACGGAGAATTATATCTGTTTGCGGGGAGAGAATACCCTCTCAGGCTGACGGACGGCAATGAAGGGCTTAAATTTGACGGCAGCCGTTTTCTGCTTGACAAAGGCAGACAGGCGGAAGCGCGGAAGCTTTTTGAACGCTGGTACGCGCGTGCGCTTGAAAAACGGCTCGCCTCAATACTTCCGCGCCTTTGCAAAACGCTGGACGTGTCTCCGGCAAGAATATCGGTCAAGACCGTTTCAACGGTTTGGGGAAGCTGCAGCGCAAAAAGAAACATCACTTTCTGCACGCGCCTTGCCCTGCTTCCCGACAGGCTGTTTGAATACGTTGCGGTACACGAATTGTGCCATCTGAAGGAGCTTAATCATTCCGCGGCATTTTGGCGGGAGGTTGAAAAGCTCGTGCCCGATTACAAAGAAAGACGCGCTGAACTGAACAGGGACAGCCGTCTGTACAAGTGGTGGTAAAAATGGTTCAGGGAAAGAAAACTTTTGAATATCCGAAAAATTTCGTGCGCTATCTGGGCACCGGCGGCGCACGCTTTACAATGATACATCAGTACCGCGCGACAGGCGGAATGTGGTTCCGCTACGCGGGTCTGAACGGCGTTATAGACCCCGGCCCCGGAAGCCTTGTAAAAATCTGCGAAGCATATCCGCAGCTTAATCCGGAGGACATACGCGCGCTTATTCTCACGCACAGGCATATCGACCACAGCACGGACGTGAACGTCCTTGCCGAAGCAATGACCTCCGGCGGCTACAAAAAACAGGGCTCAATACTGGCCACGCACGACGCGGCTTTTGCGGAAGACCCCGTACTGCTCTCCTATTCCGCTTCAAAAGCCGAAAACGTGTACGAAATGCGCGACGGCGAAAAAATAAAGCTGCCGAACGGCATAACGGTCGAACCTGTCAGGCACGTACACCACGGGGTTGACTGCTTCGGACTGATATTCGCCAAGCGCGGTTTTCCGACCTGGGGCGTTATCAGCGACACAAGACCACTGCCGGAATTTATAAAACGTTACAAACGCTGTAAATTTATATCGCTGAACTCCACAATGCTTATCCGCCGTCCGAACGTTGACCACTATTCCCTGCCGGACGCAGCTGATTTTGTCCATGATTGCTCTGCCGGACTTGTAACTCTGTCGCATTTGGGACGAATGATTGTTGAAGGAAAACCGCAGGAACTGGTCAGCGGTTTTGCGACAAAAAAAACGCGTGTCCTTGCGGCACGCGATGGAATGATAATCGACCTTGACACGCTTGCGGCTTACGTTCCGCCCGAAAAACGCAGAAGAAAGGTCAAATACAGCGAAATTTAGCGGAAAAACAGCAGACGCGCCGTAAGCAGAACCGTAACGATTACGTGGGTGCGTATTGAATATCTCTCGCACGCCCACGCCGCCTTGAAATCAAATTTTTTGTTCTGTTCCGCCGTTTTTGGGAATGAAAGCGGTATGAGAGCACCCGTTGTTTCTTTGTAAGCGGTATATTTTTCTCCGAATTTTCCTTCAAGAAATTTTTCTTCTGCCGGAATTATTACAACACAGTAGAGCAGGAAAAACGCCGCGCAGAATGCTGCCAGCCAGCCGAAACCCGCCATAAGAGCCCAGCCGAAGCCCATTATAAAATTGCCGGCGTAAAGAGGATTTCTGACGTAAGAATACGGACCTGAGGTGATAAGCTCCGGCGCTCCTATTACTTCGGTGCGGTACTGCGGAATATATCCGGCAGCCCAAAAACGCAGAAGCTGCCCCGCGACAACAAGCACAAAACCGGCGCAGTATCTTGCCGTTGAAAAGCTCCCGGGATAAATCAGAAAACCTATGGCAAACAGCGTCCAGAACAAGCCTCTGCACTTAAACGCCGCCGAAGAAATTTTGTCGTTCATGTCAGCCTTCCTTTCGTTTTACGCCCTCTGTCGGGCAATATATTAACATATTTGACAGATTATCTCCAATTTTTTGTCCGTTTGTGATAGGATACAACGCATGGGAGATGAACAGGGCTTTGAAAAACGACTTTGAGGAGCAGTACCCTTTATCGCAGAAAATAATCCGCCGCGCGGGAGAGGCCGTGCGCGATTATGAAATGATAAAGGAAAACGACAGGATTTTAATAGGACTTTCCGGCGGGAAAGACAGTCTTGTCCTTTCGCTTGTCCTTGCCGTTTTGAAAAAAAGAAGCCCCGTAAATTTTGACCTTTCAGCCTGCATAATAGACCAGTCAAACGGCAGCATGAACACGGGCGCGGTTCTTGAATTTATGAAAACGCTTGATATTCCAGTGCGCGTCGAGCCTCATTCCACGTACGAAATCATCGAGGCAAGAGAGGAACGCTCCCCGTGCAGTCTGTGCGCGAATTTCAGGCGCGGACTGCTTGCGACCGTTGCGAAAGAAGAAAACTGCAGCGTAATAGCCCTCGGACACCACAAAGACGACGCCGCCGAAACTGTTCTGCTCAATCTCTGTTACGGCGGACATTTCAAATGCTTCCGCCCGAATATGTTCATGACTCGGACAAAACTGCGCGTCATACGACCGCTTGTTTATGTTGAAGAAAGAAACACGGCGCTTGAGGCAGAGCGGCTTGCGCTTCCCGTAACAAGCTCCTGCTGCCCGTACGGGGAAGACACGAAAAGAATTACCGCAAAAAAACTGCTCGCGGAAATAGAAAAAGAAGTTCCGACGATAAAAAGCAATCTCATTCACGCGCTCAAAAACTGTTCCGAAAGCGAAAGCTGGAAATAAAAAATCTGCCCGACGGCAGATTTTTTATATTATATTCCGCAGTTTGCACTTTTAAGCTTTTCCAGTCTTTCGTAGTCCGTCATGTCCATTTTCAGCGGCGTTACGGAAACATAACCGTCGCGGAGCGCCGTAACGTCGGTACCTTCTTCAAAGCGGTCTTCAATTCGTCCGCCTATCCAGTAGTATTCTTTTCCGTTGCGCTCTATAATCTCCACCCTGTCTTCGTAGAGCCTCGTTCCGAGCCGTGTTACGCGAGTGCCTTTGATTTCGCCGTACGGCAGATTGGGAACGTTGATGTTGTACAGCTGCGGTTTTTCCTCGGTATTTTCGCGCAGAAAACCTATAAATTTTTTCATAAACTGGGCTGCTGTTTCGTAATACGCCGTTTCTTTTCTTGAAACGACGTTCAGAGACAGCGCAACGGAGGTCGCGCCGAAAACAAGTCCTTCCATTGCGGCGCAGACAGTTCCGGAATAGGTTACGTCCCCTGCGACGTTCGGTCCTCTGTTTATACCAGAAACAACCAGTTCGGGGCGGAAGCCGAGCACGTCGCAGGCAAGGCTTACGCTGTCGGTAGGCATTCCGCTGCATGCATAGGCACGGTAGTTTCCGAGTATGAATTTTTTGTCTATTTCTTCAAGCGTAACAAGCTTGTGCATCGTCATTGAATGTCCGCTTGCGCTTCTTTCCCTTGCCGGAGCGGATACAAGAAGGTCATGCCCCGCGTCTGCAAGAGTTTTGGCAAGGAAATGTATGCCTTCGGCATAAACGCCGTCGTCGTTTGAAAGCAGAATTTTCATTTTACAGTCCCAGTCCTATAATGCCGATTATTAAGTCCATAAACGGCTTCATAAGGTACGGAAGCACGTTCAGCGCCACAAGAACAAGTATTACAAACATTCCGTAGCGTTCCAGCCAGTCAAAAAATCTCATTCCGCCGTAAGGCAGGAGGACGTAGAGCACTCGCGAACCGTCAAGCGGCGGTATGGGTATAAGGTTAAACGCCGCAAGTCCTACGTTCATCCGTATCATAAGCAGCATGAAAAGGTGCAGTCCGTAGCTTGTAAAAAACTGCGGAAAGCGGACAAATAGCTGTACGCAGACAAAGGCGGTGAGGATGTTTCCGGCAGCGCCCGCAAGCGAAACTATTGCCAGGTCGCGTTTCGGGTGTTTGAAATACGCCGGATTGATGGGCACCGGCTTTGCCCAGCCGAAATGAAACAGCAGAAGGCAGAGACCGCCGACAAGGTCAATGTGCGCCAGCGGGTTTAAGCTGAGCCGTCCGTCGCATTTTGCCGTAGGGTCGCCGAGCATGTACGCCGCGTAACCGTGGCAGAATTCGTGAAACGAAAGCGACCAAAGCAAAACAGGTATTCCAAGCAGAATTTGCGCAAATTTCGGACTCATTTATTTATCCTCCTCTTTCCAGTTCCAGTACACCGCAAGCAGTCCGTTTTTCAGCGACACCGACACGCACAGGTCTTCGTCGAGCCTGTTGCTTATGCTGTACGGCTCAAAATAATCAAGCTGCGCCCCGTCAAGCTCCCAGCGTGTGCCGTGCAGGCATACGCCCTGGCATTTGCGGCTGAGCGGAAGCAGTGAAAACGCCTGCGGTTTTTCTTCAAAATTCAGTACGGCTTTTGAAATGCCGCTGAGGAAAATCATTCCTTCTTTTTCGTCGGCAAGCCCTACTGCCCTGTATTCGGCAGGCTTCGCAAAGGAAATGACGCTGCTCCACAGATGGTCAAAACGCCCTCCGAAACAGCCGGTAAGAAATATTCCTCCGCCCCTGCGCTCTTTTGCGAAAACGCCGAGCGCAAGCTGAAAATCCGTTAAATCTTTGTCCGCCGGATATCTGTCCGTGCGGGTAACGCCGCTTCGCTCAAACTCGCTCCACGTTTCTTCGTCCGCGCTGTCACAGTCCCCTATAAGTCTTTCGGGAACAATATCCGCGGCGCGGCAGATGTCCGCTCCTCTGTCAACAGCCCAGACGGCGGTCTGAAAGTCAAGCGATTTCAGCCATTCAGCGTCAGGCTGTCTTCCGCCGAGCACAAAAAGCGCCGTGTCGTCAGGATACTGCGTTTCTATCGTAAGTTTGGGAAGTTTCAGCACAAACATTATTTCTCTGCCTTCCCGCAGTTCTGCGCGGCCGCAAGCCTGATAAATTTTCTTCCGGCTCTTTCAGCCTTCACCCGCCATTCTTCTTCCGTTCCGCTGTTGCGGAGAAGCAGGTCGGCGCGTTCCATTTTTTCTTTTCGCGACATAAGCTTTGCCTGTCTGCGTTTCAGTTCGTCCCTTGTCCAGCTGCGCGCAGTATTCCGCTCCGTGCGTTTTTTAAGCGTCGCCGCCGCATAGACGACCATATCAAACATTTTTTCAGAGCCGTGCTCGTACAAAAGAGGTATCTCAACCACAGCCCAGCCGTTTTCGGGAATTTTTCTAAGTCTCTTTTCTATCTCTTTCATTGTAGGAGCATACAGCAGTTTGCCTGCGAACTCATATTCCGCGTTGTCTGAAAAAATTTTGTCCGCTATCCTTGCATAAACTTCCTTAACGTCAGAGTCAAAGAAATTTTTGCCCCAGCGTTTTTCGGCCTTTTTCTGTACGGCAGGGAGCAGCCACATGTCACGGGCTATCGTGTCCGAGTCTATTATCTCGGCGCCCATTTCGCGCCACGTTTTGCAAAGCGTGCTTTTACCAGCTCCAACGTCGCCTGTGAGTCCGATTGTAAGCATCTTCCCAGCTCCTTATGCTGTTGTCTTCCGTTTCCTTGCAGTCAGGCGGAATTTCGCCTATAAAGCGCGAGGTCGTATTGCTCTGTATTCCGCCGAACAAAAGCCTTGACGCCGCACCGCTCATAAACAGTTTTTCCCTTGCACGCGTCATGCCTACGTAGCACAGTCTGCGTTCCTCCGCTATGTCGCTTTCTCCGCTTACCGAGCGAGAGCTCGGGAACAGTCCTTCCTCCATGCCTATAATGAATACTACGGGAAATTCAAGTCCTTTTGCCGCGTGCAGGGTAAGCAGATTTATGCTGTCTTCAATTTCCGCCGGAGTATCCGCGTCGGTATAGAGCGAAATCTCGGCAAGAAGCTTGTCAAGCGTACCGTCCTCGGGAACAAGAGAGAGAATTTCAAGCACGTTTTCTTCCCTCTCCGCCCAGTCGTCAGGCTTGTTTTCTTTAAGATAATCTTCGTAGCCCTGCGTGTACAGTATATCGTTTATAACAGCCTGCATATTGTCCTGCGAGGCAAGTATCGAGAGCATATTCCGTGCGAGTTCCCTCGCGCCGTCCTTTGCCTTGCCTTTCAGTTCGGCGCCGCATTCTTCAAGCAGACTCCATATATCTTCGGGAGACTCTTTTCTGTGTTCGTAAAGCCATGCGGACAAATTTTCAACGGATTTTTTGCCAAGCCCTCTGACTGGAACATTTGCAATACGCGCGAGCGAAACGGAGTCCGACGGATTCACGGCGAGTCTCATCATTGAAAGCACGTCCTTGACTTCCGCCCTTTCATAGAACGCAAGACCGCGTATAACCCTGTACGGCAGAGAGCTTTCAAGCAGCTGCTGTTCAATTCCGCGGCTGAGCGCGTTCACCCTGTACAAAATCGCCATTTCCCCGTAACGGTAACCTTCGTCAAGCAGTCTGTTAATATTTTTGCATACCCACTGCGACTCGTCCAAATCGTTTTTTGCCCTGTAAACCTGTATGCTCGCGCCTTCAGACGCCGCCGTCCACAAGTCCTTAGGATGTCTGTCGCTGTTGTTTCTGATAACGCCGTTCGCGCCCTTGAGTATCTGCCCCGTTGAGCGGTAATTCTGGTCAAGCACCACGACCTTTGCCCCCGCGAAATGCCGTTCAAAATTCATGATAACAGACATATCCGCGCCGCGCCATCCGTAAATAGACTGGTCGGGGTCTCCGACGACCATAATTTTTCTGCTTTCGTCAACAAGCAGACGAAGCAAAAGATACTGCGGCGTGTTCACATCCTGATATTCGTCAACAAGTACCCATTCTATGCGGCTGCGTTCCGCCTCGCGCACCTCGGCGTTTGTTGCGAGAATATGCAGCGGAAGCACCATAAGGTCGTCAAAATCAAGCGCGTTCTGCTCAAGCAGCGTTTTCTGGTATCTGTCGTAAAGCTCCTGCCAGCGGGAGTGTATGCGAACGTCGCGCGTAACGGGATTTGACGCTGTTTTTGCATTTGAAATCATTTCAACAGCTTCCACCGGCGAAAGCTGTTTCTGGTCAATATTCAGTTCTTCCAGCAGTTTTTTGATAATTGATTTTGTATCGCTTCGGTCAAAAATTACGAAAGAATTTCTGTAACCGAGCTTTTGCAGCGCTTCGCCGTAACGGCGCAGAAAACGCAGTCCGTAGGAATGGAAGGTGCAGACGTCCATGCCCGACAGTCCGCTGCCGATAAGAGCCTCCACCCTGTCGCGCATTTCTTTCGCAGCCTTGTTCGTAAAGGTAAGCGCGACTATTTTCCATGGCAACACGCGTTTTTCGCTGATAAGATACGCGATTTTTGTCGTCAACACTTTTGTTTTGCCGCTTCCGGCGCCTGCAAGGACAAGCTCCGGCCCGTCGCAGTATTCTACCGCTTCGCGCTGTCTCGGATTAAGATTTTCAAGTATATTCATTCTGCCCTGCTCCAAACCTGCACCACCAAACAATAAAGGGAAGCCTTAACGGCTTCCCCTATTATAAGCGTTTGTTTATCTTGGCTCAAGTAATCCGTAGCCGCCTTCTTTTCTTTTGTACACAACGTTGATTTCACCGGTCTCGGAATTTTTGAAGATGAAAAATTCGTGACCGAGAAGATCCATCTGCATCGTAGCTTCTTCGGGCGTCATAACGCCGGCGTCAAAGCTCTTTTTCCTGATAATTTCCCTGCCTTCGGGCTCTTCCGGAAGAACTATTGAATCAAGGTCAAATTCAATGTCCTGAAGCTTGATTCTGCCCTTTTTGTTAAGCATTTCCTTGTGCTTCTTCACCTGACGCTCAATATTTTTAAGCGCACGGTCAAAAGCCTTGCGAAGATCTGCGTCCGATTCCTCGGCACGGATAATGCAGCCGTTCACGTTCTCGGTTATTTCGACAGAACAGCGTCCGCGTTTGAAGTTAAGCGAAACCTGCGTTGAGATAATCCTGTCAAAAAACTTCTCCACCTTGGCAAGCTTTGTTTCCATATAATCTTTCAGCCTGTCATCCGGTTCTACGTTGCGGATTAAAAATTTTGTCTCCATTTCGCTGCCTCCATCCGTAATTGAACTTGGTCATCGACCGTGTGTATATTATAAACCATCAGACGAAAAAACAGACAGTAAAAATACGTAATTTTCGTCCGCCTGTAAAATTCTGCAAAACACCGGCACGGAAGTTATTTTGTATTGTATTTTTTTCCCGCAGTTGTATAATTTTCTTTGCAAAAAACAATTTTGACAGGGGGAGCAGCAATGAAGCTTTCGGACAGAATTTTGCAGATTAAGCCTTCCGCGACACTAAGTATTTCGGGCAAGGCAAAGCAGATGAAGGCAGAGGGCAGGCCGGTTATTTCTTTCAGCGTCGGCGAGCCTGATTTTGCAACGCCGCAGGCGGGCGCCAAGGCGGGAATAGACGCCGTTAACCGCGGCGAGTCGCATTATACGCTTACGTCAGGCATTATTGAACTCCGCAGGGAGATTTGCAATTATTACAAAAACCGTTTTGACCTTGATTACACCCCGGACGAAGTGACGGTAGCTTCCGGCGCCAAACCGCTTCTTTACGAGGCGTTTCAGGTGCTTGTCAACCCGGGCGATGAAGTCGTTCTTTTTGCGCCGGCATGGGTAAGCTACGTTGAACAGCTGCATCTTGCAGGCGGCAAAGAGGTTCTCATTGATACGATGAATACGAATTTTGTTCCTGACGCGCAGGCTCTTGAAGCTGTGATTACGGACAAAACCGTGGGTATTGTTTTCAATTCGCCGAATAATCCGACAGGCGCAATGTTTGGGGAAGAAACTCTGAAGCTTATCGCCGAGACCGCAAAAAAACATGACCTTTGGATACTTTCGGACGAGATTTACGAACGCCTTTCCTACGGCAAACAGCATATCAACCTTCTGCAGGCTGCGCCTGACGTACGAGACCGCACAATTTTGATTAACGGCGCGAGCAAGGCCTACGCCATGACAGGCTGGCGCGTCGGCTGGGCGCTCGGACCGAAGGAAATTATTTCCAAGATTAACTCTTTGCAGGGACATCTGACCTCCAACGCTTGCGCAGTCGCACAGTGGGCTGCTCTCGGCGCACTGCAGGGCGCGGAGGAGGACGTTGAAAAGATGCGTCTTGCCTTTGCGGAACGCCGCGAAACAATAATGAAGCTTATCAGCGATATGCCGTATCTGAAAATCACGGAACCTGACGGCGCGTTTTACGCTTTTGTTAATATCAAGGACTGCCCCGTTCCTGACGACATGGAGTTCTGCGCACGGCTTCTTGAGGAAAAATACGTAGCAACAGTCCCCGGCACCGCGTTCTTTGCCCCGGGCTACATCAGAATTTCCTACGCTTCCTCAATGGAAAATATTGTTGAAGGCATGAAACGTCTCAAAGAATTTTTGGAGAGCCTGTGAGTTTTAAGCTGGAAGCTGTAAGCTTTAAGCATTAAGATTTAAGATTTTGGCTTATAGCTTATAGCTTGCAGCTGTTTTACCGCTTCAATCTGTTTCTGTCTTATCCAGTCGGCAAGTTTTGTTCCCTTTAAGCCTTTCGGCGCGTCTTCGGCCTTTACCTTTTCCATTGCCTTAATATATTTGTCGGCATTTGCAAGACATTCTGCGTTTTCGCCGTGGTTGTCCGCTTTAACTATTATCGAAAAACCTTCAATTCCGAGAGGATTTTTTTGCAGTCTGACAAGCAGATCCGCAATTTTTGCAGGCTGTTTCAGTCTTGCAGGGCGCATGTGCTCAGCTGCCGCAAATTCCGCCGCCATACGCCACTTTTTGGGGAGTTCAAAGCTTTTCGCAATTTCCTGTATTGTTTCAACACCTCTCTGCTCGTGTCCGAAATGGTGCGGCAGCATTTCCTCAGGCGTTCTGCCCTTGCCTATGTCGTGCATAAGCGCGGCAAAACGAACTTCCACGCGCTTCGTTTCTTTTGCGGTTTCGTCAAGCACCAGCATAGTGTGCTGAAAGGCGTCGCCCTCGGGGTGATATTCGGCAGGCTGGCTTTTGCCTGACAATGCCGCAATTTCGGAAAAAACGGCGTTCAACAGTCCCGTCTGTTTCAGCGTAAGGAAAAATATTGATGGACGCGGAGCCGAAAGAGCTTTTTCAAGCTCCGACAAAATTCTGGGTTTGGGTTCGTTTGCAAGTTCTCCGGCACAGGCCGCCATCATTTCAAGCGTTTTGTGCGAAACGGCAAAATCAAACTGCGCCGCAAAACGCGCCGCGCGGAGAGCTCTCACAGGATCCTCGCTGAAATGCTCCGATGTCGCGCGGAGAATTTTATTTTTTAAATCCCTCCTGCCTCCGAACGGATCCATAAGCTTTCGTCCCAGCACGGAATACGCCATGCTGTTTATCGTCAAATCGCGGCGGTATAAATCTTCCTCAACGGTAATGTCAGGGTTGTAGTCCACGCTGAAGCCGGTATAGCCCTGCCCCGTTTTTCTTTCGGTACGGGCAAAAGCTATTTCACAGCGTTTTGCGCCTACGTAAGCAAGATATACCGGAAAGCTTTTGCCAACCTTTACCGCGCGGGGAAAAAGCCGGATAAAATCTTCTTCGGAGATGCCGCAGAGCAGATAATCTTTGTCGTTCGGTTTTTTGCCGAGCAGTCTGTCTCTCACGCAGCCTCCGACAAGAAACAATTCTCCTCCGGCTTCGTGTATTTTTTTCGCAAATTTAATTTCGTTCATAACTTAAAGTAAAAGCGGCCTTGCGGCCGCTTTTGTTATTTTTCAAGAATTTCTTTTTCTTTTTCAGCAGCGATTTCGTCAATTTTCTTAATGAAAGCATCTGTTTCGTCCTGAGCCGTTTTCTGGAATTTCTTAAGCTCGTCTTCCGTAATCTCGCTGTCTTTTTCCATTTTTTTCAGCTTTTCAATAGCGTCGCGGCGTGCGTTGCGTACGCCTATGCGGGCGTCTTCAGCCGTTTTGTTGACAATTTTGTTGAGCTCAACGCGGCGTTCATGCGTCAGCTCCGGCATGTTGAGCCGGATTGACTCTCCGTCGTTCTGCGGATTGATGCCGAGAGACGAAGCCTGAATTGCTTTTTCAATAGCTTTGAGAGCCGTTTTGTCCCAGGGAACGATTACAAGCTGTCTGGCTTCCGGAACGTTGATGCTGCCCATATTTTTAATAGGCGTGGGGGTGCCGAAATAGTCAACCTTGATGTCGGAAACAAGTCCGGGATGAGCTCTGCCGGTACGTATTCCCTGCAGTGAAGCTCTGAGGAATCCGAGTGCTTTTTCGCTGTTTTCTTTAAGCTGGTCAATTACTGCCTTGGGCATGGTATCCACTCCTTTGAATTATCTGGACAATATTATACAGTGTCTCAGGCGTTTTGTGCTACTACAGAACCTATATTTTCTCCGTCAAGCAAAAGTTTTTTCAAATTGCCTTTTTTCTGCATATCAAAGACAACGATGGGAATGTTGTTGTCCTGGCAGAGCGCAAATGCCGCTGCGTCCATAACCTGAAGTCTCATGCTGAGCGCGTCCGCATAAGTAAGCTTCGGAAGTTTTTTGGCATCGGCGTATTTTGCCGGATCTTTGTCGTAAATTCCGTCAACCTTTGTCGCCTTAATTACGCAGTCAGCCTTAATTTCCGAGGCGCGGAGAGCCGCGGTCGTATCGGTTGAAAAATAGGGAGAACCCGTTCCCGCCGCGAAAATCACAATGCGCCCTTTTTCAAGGTGGCGTACTGCGCGAAGTCTTATCACGGGCTCCGCAACCTGTCTCATTTCTATAGCCGACTGAACACGCGTCGGAGCACCGAATTTCTGCAGGTTATCCTGCAATGCCAGCGCATTTATAACAGTTCCGAGCATACCCATATAATCTGCCTGGGCGCGTTCAATATTAACCGTCTGTGCCCCGCGGATAATGTTTCCGCCTCCGACAACAATCGCTATTTCTATCCCTGCTTTGGAAACCTCTGCAATCTGTTCGCAAATTGCGCTGACCGAATCGTAATCAAGTCCGAAGCTTCCGCCGCCGAGGACTTCCCCTGAAAGCTTCAGCAAAACTCTTTTGTATTTGACAGTCATATTTCCACCCCCGCTGTTATTATACAGGAAACTTTACAAAAGTTATAAAAAAAGCGAGGGAAAATCCCCCGCTTTAAAAAATTTCTTAGGCTCCGATCGTGAAACGTGCGAAACGTTTTACCTTGATGTTTTCGCCGAGCTTTGCAATCGTTTCGATAATCATATCGTTGATTTTAACGCTTGAATCGCGGATTGATTTCTGATTGAGCAGGCAGTTTTCTTCGTAGTATTTTGCGATGCGGCCGTCTGCAATCTTGTCGAGCATGGCTTCAGGTTTCTTTTCTTCGCGCGCCTGGGCTTTAATGACTTCTCTTTCATGGTCAATGATTTCGGCAGGGACTTCTTCTGATGAAATATATGCCGGATTTGCCGCAGCTATCTGCATTGCAAGTTCATGTCCGAGAGTCTGGAACTGCTCCGTATTGGCAACGAAGTCTGTTTCGCAGTCAAGTTCAAGAAGAACGCCGAGCTTCGCGTTGCTGTGAATATAGGTGAAGACTCTTCCTTCTTTTGCGTCTCTTTCAGCCTTTTTGGCTGCTTTGGCAATGCCTTTTTCGCGGAGGAAGTCGATGGCTTTCTGCATGTCGCCTTCACATTCGAGAAGGGCTTTTTTGCAGTCCATCATACCGACCTGTGTTCTTTCGCGAAGTTCCATAACCATTTTTGCTGTAATGTCTGCCATAATTCGTCTCTCCTATTCCTGATCTTCCGTTATGTCAAGATGCTCAGGCGCGGGGACTTCTGCCTCTGCCTCTGCCGTTTCCTCTTTCGGTGCCGCGTCTTCGCCCTGACGTCCTTCTATAAAGGCATCAGCCATAAGTCCGGCGATAAGTTCGATAGCGCGGATTGCGTCATCGTTGCCCGGAATCGGATAGTCGATGGGATCAGGATTGCAGTTTGTGTCGATAACGGCAACGACGGGGATGCCGAGTTTTTTGGCTTCGTCGACTGCGATCGTTTCGCGGTGCGGGTCAATGACAAAAATTGCATCAGGAATTGCTTTCATATCCTTGACGCCGATGAGATATTTCTCAAGTTTGTCGCGGACTTTACGCATCTGAACGATTTCTTTTTTCGGATATTTGTTGATTGAGCCGTCTTCTTCCATTTTCTGGAGCTCAATCATTCTGAGAACGCGGCGGCGTACCGTTGCAAAGTTTGTAAGAAGACCGCCGAGCCAGCGCTGATTGATATAGAACTGTCCTGCTTTGAGAGCTGAATCGCGGACAGGATCCTGAGCCTGGCGTTTCGTACCGACGAAAAGGATATTGCCGTCGTTTTTGGCAACTTCGCGGACGAAGTCATAAGCTTTCTCGAGACCTCTTACCGTTTTCTGCAGGTCAATGATGTAAATTCCGTTGCGCTCCGTGAAGATGAACGGTTTCATCTTCGGATTCCAGCGTCTTGTCTGGTGTCCGAAATGGACTCCGCATTCAAGCAGCTGTTTCATACTTACTACACCCATGTGTATCCCTCCTGTTTTTTACCTCCGGCAGCGTCATTCTTAAGCAGACCCTCGCGGGCAACCCTGCGGCAAGTCAGCTGCCGTGTGTAATACAACTGGTGGATTATACCACCATTATTTCGCTTTAGCAAACATTTTTTTTGCATTCAGCAGTTTTTTCTCAGTTTTAAAGGAAGATCGTAGATTTTCGGCGAGACTGCGGCATGAGCGCTGAATGAGTCTATAAGTCTGTCTTCCCTGATTATATAGCCTTTGTACAGCCGTTTTTCAACAAAATGCTCAGAATATATTTTCCAGTCCATATGCAGTACTCCGAAACTTCGCTCTTCATACGTCAGCGTACCCTTTTCGGCAACAAATCTGGCAGTCGCGGAAGTTATGCACGGCTCCAGACGGTAAAACTCAAGATTTTCGTCAAGCACTACGGGAGCCGGAAATTTTGTCAGTTTGGTAATCTCCGAACTGCCGTTGACCGCGTCAACCAGAATTATTCTTCTGAAAAATTTTGCAGGGCTGAGTTTCCTGTTTTCTGACATCAGCGCCTCAAAAGCATAAACAGGCGAAGCGATTACTATATCGCCCGGATTTGTTTTGATATTGAAAGGCAGGAAGAAATTTCCGAAATCAATTTCCATAAACGACCTCCGGCAAAATCTCTTTACAGGGGCCCCAGTGAACTTATGGCACCCGGAGAAATCCGTTTACTGCTGCTTCCTTCCGGACCTGACAGGGTTCGCGGGACTCCGCCGCACAAGGCTGAAGCCCCTGCAAAGAAATTTTGTCTGTGGTAATATATTGGCGTGCCCGGAGGGATTTGAACCCTCTACCTTCGGCTCCGGAGGCCGACACTCTGTCCAAATGAGCTACGGGCACAGCCCGTAAAGTATAGCACAGATTGGAGCTGTTTTCATGAGCAGTATTGAATATATGCGGGAAGCTTTAAAAGAAGCCCGAAAAGCTCTCGAATTTGATGAAATACCAGTCGGGGCGCTCGTTGTAAAGGACGATGAGATAATAGGACGCGGCTTTAACCGCAGGGACACGGACAACTCGCCCTTTGCCCACGCCGAGCTGCTTGCAATTCAGAAGGCAGCGGAAAAGCTCGGAAGCTGGAGACTTGACGGCTGCACGCTGTACGTCACGCTTGAACCGTGTCCCATGTGCGCCGGAGCAATTGTGCAATGCAGGCTGAAAGCCGTAGTTTACGGAGCAGATGACCCAAAAGCAGGCGCCGCGGGCAGCCTTTACAACATTCCGGCAGATCCGCGCTTTGCGCACAGCTGCAAGGTTACCGGCAGCATTTTGGAAAACGAATGCAAGGCTCTCCTTAGGGATTTTTTCAAAAAACGCAGGGATAAGCAAAAGAAACAGGACTAATAAAAACATCAAAAAAGACAGCGCCGGCGCTGTCTTTTATTTTTAATTTATGGCGGAGAGGAAGGGATTTGAACCCTTGTAGCAGTTTGACCCGCTAACTCACTTTCCAGGCGAGCGCCTTCGACCACTCAGCCACCTCTCCGCAGGTCGATAATTGAAAGCCTGAAGATTATAGACCAAAGGCAGATTTATGTCAAAGGCGGCGCCGTTTCTCTAAACGTACGTGCGCTGCAGATATTTTTTTATTTTTTATGAATTACTGTTTGACTGTTTCTGACCGTTGCTTTATAATACCCTCTCGGCAGGCTTATCTGTCTGCCGTTCAGCCGGAGGGGTGGCCGAGTGGTCGAAGGCGGGCGACTCGAAATCGTCTTAGCGGTGATGAATCGTTACGTGGGTTCAAATCCCACCCTCTCCGCCATATAAAAAACAACCGTCCTGCAGGACGGTTTTATTTTGCAAATTTAACTACCGTAACTCCGTATCCGCCTTCGTGCGGACCTCCGAGATTGTGTTCCGCAACGTAAGGAATCTGTTTGCATAAATTCTGAACGGCACGGCGGAGTATTCCTTCCCCCCTGCCGTGTATTATCGTCACCGTATCGTAACCTGCCCTGTACGCGCGGTCAAGATACTGCTCAACAACAGGAAGCGCTTCGTCTACCGTCATATGCCGCACCATAATCGAACTCGGCACGTTTACGGGACGTTCCACCTTAATTTTAACTTCCGAAGACTGCATTTTCTCGCTGCGTTTTTTCACAAATTCCAGCTTTGAAAGCGGAACCTCAAGCTGTGCGGAACCTGCCTGAAGCAGAGCCTTTTTGCCGCGAAGCTCCAGTACTGCCGCTTCGCTGTTCGTTCCTATCAGCCGAACAGTGTCGCCCTCTTCAAGTTTGCGGTTTTCCGCCGTTACGGATTTTTTTGCCGTTTTTTTCTCTTCTCTTTTTTCAGCGGAAACAGTGATTTTTGAGAAATGACTGCGTTTTTTCTCAAGCTCTCGCCTTGCCGCGGACTCGCTCTCCGCCGCTTCAAGATTTTTTATCAGCGAACGCGCGGAATCTTCCGCGTTGCGTATTATGTTCTGCGCTTTTTTGTCAGCGCTTGCAAGCAGTTCTTCGCGTTTCTCGTCCAGCTGCCTGACTTTGTTTTCATAATCCAGCTTAAGGGCTTCGGCTTTCTTTCTGTTCGTTTCAAGCAGACTGTTTTCCCTGTCAAGCTGCGAACGTTTTCTGTGCAGTTCGGAAACGATGGCTTCCATAGACACTTCCCTGCTGCTTATCGCGGTTTCGGCACGGCTGATTATGTCCTGCGGCATGCCGAGTTTGGAGGCAATAAGCAGGGCGTTGCTCTGACCGGGTATTCCCATAATTATTCTGTACGTCGGAGACAGCGTTTCAACGTCAAATTCAACGCTTGCCGTTTCTATTCCGGGCGTTGACGTGGCGTAATGTTTTATCGGATTGTGATGTGTGGTCGCCAGTACCAAAGCACCGTTTTTCAGAAGCCAGTCAAGAATAGCTATACCCAGCGCCGCTCCCTCGTCGGGATCTGTACCTGCTCCCAACTCGTCAAGCAGAACCAGCGATTTGTTTCCGGCTGAAGATATAATTCCTGTAATGTTTTTGACATGGGCGCTGAAGGTTGAAAGAGACTGCTCTATACTCTGTTCGTCGCCAATGTCTGCGCTCAGACGGTCAAAGCTGCCTATAACCGTGCCCTCCGCGGCAGGCAGCGGGCAGCCGTACCACGCAAGCAGAACGGACACTCCGGCAGTTTTGAGTGCAACTGTTTTGCCGCCGGTATTCGGTCCGGTAATTACCAGCGTTTTAAATTTGTCCCCGCATTCAATATCCACAGGCACGGCGCGTCTGCCAAGCAGCGGGTGCCTCGTCTGTACGAACCTGAACATTGTTTTTTCAGACAGTTTGGGCATGTGCCAGCTGTCTGCACGCATTATTTCAGAAAGCGCGTAAAGGAAATCCACCCTGCCCATCACTTCTTCGGCAGTCTGAATACTTTTGCGTCTTGCAAGCAGTTTCTCCGTAAGCCCGCGAAGTATTTTCAGCTCTTCGTGCTGCTCAACGCCGCGTCTGTCGCTGAAATTGTTGTTCAGCCTGACAAGCGAGTGCGGTTCCATATAGACACTGTTTCCGGAGCCTGAGCGGTCAACTGCTATGCCGGGAAATTTATTGATCGCGTCCTGCCTGACAAGAAAAGCATGCCTTGAATTGCGCAGCACAAGCATACGCTCCTGAAGCATGGATACGAGCGAGGCATCGTTAAGATACGCTCTGCTTTTCGCCTTAATCTGCTCGCGAAGCAGACGCATTTCCTCCCGCACCGATTTAAGTTTCGGAGAGGCGGAGTCATACAATTTGCCGTCTTCGTCAAGCACGGACAGCATTTCAGTTTCTTCGGAGAAATCGCGCAGATATTTTGCAAGAAGCTCAAAAGAAGGATATTCCGTGCTGCTGTTTAAAAGTGTCTGGCGGAGTTCGAGAGCCGTTTTCAGCAGAAGCCTGATTTTTACAAGCTCCGCTCCGGTAAGCAGCCCTGTTTCAAGCGCTGAGGCAAGCAGCCCGTCAACCGGCGCAAGACCGGAATTCCACGGCAGTTCCCCGCTGCTGTCGCGAAAATTTTCAATTTCGGCAAACAGCCTGTGACGCTTTTGCAGTTCATCAAGGTCAGACGCAGGCTGAAGCTTTAAGGCATAGGAAACGCCAAGCTCGCTTCTTGATTTTGAAGCAAGCAGCGACAATATTTTCTCTATTTCAAGATGTTTCAGGACGTTGCGGTCGGCAAACATTGCAGGCGTTTAGCGCGGACCTTTGCCGCCGGTACGGTACGGGCGGAGAATCTGCTCAAGCGTTCCGTCAGGCAGCTGCTCGGCATGGGCGCAAAGTTCGTTGCTGACAAGAAACTTCCGCACGCTGCTCCAGTGTCTTCCCGCATAGCGCAGTAAATCACTGTTCGTCATCCATGTAGGACTGCATACAGGCGTGAGCAGAAAACCGGCTATTATAAAGCAGTACAACACTGCAACCGATTTGAAAATGCCGGAGCATACACCGAGAAGCGTATCCAGGAAGCCGAGTTTGACGGCGGAAAGTATACTCTTCATCAGACGGCGCAAAACGGCAGCCAGAAGCACGACCGCAAGCCATATACAGACCGCGGCAAGCAGCTGCGCGACACAGCCGTTAATTCCGGCGGAACTGCTGAAAACAGAGGCAAGCGAAGCCGAATATTTGAAAGACAGGAAAAAAGCGAGAACAAAACCGGCAAGAGATATACATTCACCGGCGAACCCGCGCATACAGCCGCGTACTGTAAACCACACGGCAAGCAGCGCAAAGAAAATATCAATAGGGTGAAAGCCGAACAAATCAGCCCTGCTTTCTCTCTGAAGGGATTTTTGAAGAGGCGTCGCTGATTTTTATTTCAAGCTTGTCAAGCCTGTTCATAACTGTAATCAGCGAAAGGAAAAGGCGCTCGTCCTGCGTCATGTTCGCAGGAAAAGAGTCTACAAGTGTTTGTATTTTCTGCACTATACGGGCAAGACGCTCTTTGTCCATAGGGGTGGCAAGCGTGTACTGGTGTACCCCTATAAAGAACGAGTAATGCCCCGGCGCCGTTTCCCTGATTTCTCCAAATTTACCCATATTTTAGTCGTCCATAAGCCTCAGCTGTTTCGGAAAACCGTCTTCTTCGGGAAGTTTGTCCTCAGCTTTGGGGGCTTCCTCAGCTTCAATTTTGGAAGCTTTCTCAGCTTCCATGGCGGCTTTTCTCTGCTGCATGGCGCGTACTCTGGCAAGAAGCCCTCCCGCTCTCTTTTCATAAGTTTCTGCCGCTTCAATGCTTGCGTTGACCTTAACTGAATTACTCTGGATTTCCTGCTGAAGCTGCGCAATTTCCTGATTTCTGTCGTCAAGCGTATTCTTGAGACCGTTAATGTCGCTTTTCAGCTGAGTGTTTTCTGCAAGGAGCGTATCGATGAAATTTCCCATTTCATCGATTGCTTTTTCAAGAGCGTCAAAATTTTCCATCATGTTATTCACCCCGTTTAAGCATCCCGGACTTCGCCGGAAAGTTTTTTGACAAGTTTGTTAACAATTTGTTTCGTCGCGGTTTCTATCTGCTCTGAAGTCAAAGTACCTTTATCCGAGCCTATCCAGGTACGGAACGTTACGGATTTTTTGCCTTCACCGACCTGCTTGCCGCGGTATTCTTCAACAAACTGCGTACCGCGCACAAGCTCAACCTTTTCCACGAAGCCGCGGATCTGCTCCCATGTTACGGCTTCGTCAAAAATAACGGAAAGGTCAAAATCTGCAAGCGGATATTCCGGCAGATGAGTAAACTCGTTCTGGCGCGATGCAAGAGGCTGCAGTTTTTCAACATTCAGTTCAAAAATTACGGCAAGAGCGCGTTTGATTCCGGCAGCCTTCGCCGCTTTCTGCGACACAAGTCCGATGCAGCCGATTACGTCTTTGTCTGCCATGACGTTCAGCCAGAGCTTATCCTCCGCCCACACAGGCTTTTCTGCCTGCGCAAACGAAAACTGCTCCACCTGAACGTAACGGTGCATGTATTCCATAATTCCCTTTGCTTCGCGGAACATAAGGCGCGGATCACTGCCAACAAACGCTCCGGCGACGTGTCTTTCCATCGTCGGAAGCTTTTCTGCTTCTGAATTTACGCTGTGATAATCCCTGTTGAAGAATACAGGCGTAAGCTCAAACAGCTTAAACTCGTCAAAGTAGCGCAGGTTGTTCGCAACAGCCATAAGAATCCCGGGGACAAGCGTCGAACGCAGATTTGCCTGTTCAGGAGACGGCGGCGTTGACAGTCTGAGCATGCTGTCCTTGTCAACTCCGGCAGCGTTCACGTACATATCTTCAATCCAGGGATAGGTAAATATTTCCTGCATCCCGCAGCGGAAGGCCAGATACTCGCGCAGGACTCTTTCCGTGTCAAATTTTCTCTGATTTACGGCCTTGTCAAGCGTAATCACCGGCGGCACGAAATCAAAGTTTTCATAGCCTATAAGACGCGCGATTTCTTCAAGAATATCGTCAGGAAGCGAAATATCGCCTGTTGAACGCCAGGTAGGCGCTGTTACCTCGTAGCAGCCTTCTTTTTCTTCCGTCACGAAACCGAGTCTTGATAGCGTTTCCGCTACCTGACCTTTTTTCAGTTCGCTGCCGAGCCTTCTGTTAAGCCAGCCGGCGTCAACGCTGACCTTTGCCGGTGCGAGAGGCGCCGGATAATTGTCAGCGCAGCCTGAAAGCACGCAGTCAGGGAAATATTTTTTAAACATACGGACAGCGACTGAAACCGCACTGTCAACACGCTGCGGGTCAATACCCTTTTCGTAGCGCGAAGAAGCTTCGGTTCTTATGCCGAAACGCTGTGTCGTTTTTCTGACGGAAAGCGCGTTGAAATTTGCGATTTCCATAATTATTTCAGTAGTTTCGGGCAGGATTGAATCAAGTTTTCCGCCCATAATGCCCGCAAGGGCGACAGGCGCTTTGTCATCGGCAATAACGAGGTCCTGATTTGTCAGGTCAAGCACCGTGTCGTCAAGAAGCTGCAATTTTTCGCCCTCTTTTGCGCAGCGCACTGTTATTGCGCCGCTTATATGACTGCGGTCAAATCCGTGCGTAGGCTGACCTGTGGCAAGCATAACGTAATTCGTGATGTCAACGATGAGATTTATCGGACGCATACCGACACGCCATATAAGGCTCTTCAGTTCAAACGGCGATTCAACGCTCTTTACGTTCTTGATTACAAGTCCGGTATAGCGCGGGCAGAGCGCCGCGTTTTCAATTTTGGCCTCAAGCCCGTCAGAAAACGAAGGAAGTTCGACTTCCTCAAGCGGCTTCAGTTCACGGCCGTAAATTGCGGCAAGTTCCCTTGCCATTCCGTAATGTCCCCAAAGGTCGGGGCGGTTTGTCATGGATTTGTTGTCAATGTCAATAATAACGTCGTTCAGGCCGAGAGCTTCCGCCACAGGCGTTCCCGGCTTCGCTCCGAACGCGGTGAGGTCAATGATTTCAGCATGCTGCGTCGCGGGGAAAAGGTCTCCCAAACCTACCTCGTCAGACGCGCAGATCATGCCGTAACTCATTACACCCCTGAGCTTCGCAGGCTTGATTTCAACAGGCTCGCCTTCGCCGTGCCACACTACCCAGGCGCCCGGCTTCGCAACGCATACGAGCATGCCCGGCTCAAGATTTATGCCGCCGCAGACTATTTCATTCGGCTCCGCGTCGCCGAGGTCAACACTGCAGATACGCAGTTTATCGGCGTTCGGGTGCGGAGAGACAGAAAGAATTTTGCCTATGCAGAGCCCTCTCAGCGAAGCGCCGATATCAAACGCTTCCTCAACCTCAACCGTACACATCGTAAGGTCGTAGGCAAGCTTCTCCATCGTGAGATCTTCGGGAAGATCAACGTATTTTTTTATCCAGTTAAGTGAAAGTTTCATAGCAAGATCCCCCTATTTGAACTGATTAAGGAAACGAAGGTCAGCGCTGTGGAAAAGCCTTACGTCGTCAACGCCGTAGCGCATCATTACAAGTCTGTCGAGACCGATATTGATATAAAAACCCGACCAGACGGCGGGGTCAAGCCCTGCTGCCTTCAAAACGTTCGGGTGCGGCGTGCCTCCGGGCATAACCTCTATCCAGCCTACGTTCTTACAGACCTTGCAGCCTTTTCCGCCGCACACAAGGCAGCGCATGTCAATTTCAAAGCCCGGTTCAACGAACGGGAAAAATCCTGCTCTCATACGCACTTCAACGTCGCGGCCGAACACCTTGTTCAGAATTGTTTTAACAAGCAGCTCGCCGGAAGCGA
Source organism: Candidatus Equadaptatus faecalis (assembly GCA_018065065.1). Taxonomy (NCBI): domain Bacteria; kingdom Thermotogati; phylum Synergistota; class Synergistia; order Synergistales; family Synergistaceae; genus Candidatus Equadaptatus; species Candidatus Equadaptatus faecalis. The sequence continues at coordinate 25,508 of JAGHTZ010000038.1, forward strand.
AAGAGAAATCTTTCTCCACAATCAGCGCTTCGTACTGGAAGAACGCCCTTTCGTGGCGTGCGTCCGTAGTTTCGTTGCGGTACACGCGTCCGGGATAGACAAAACGCGCAGGCGCGCCGTGCTCCTGAAGATAACGGACGCTGCCGCCTGTAAGATGCGGCCTCATACAGAGGCGTTCCGCGCCTTTTCCGCAGTCATGCCCCTCCAGCCAGTAGGTATCCATACTCTCCCTTGCGGGGTGCTCCGGCGGGAAATTAAGATTGTCAAAGGCGTAAAGCTCGCTTGTGATTTCAGGCTCCGAATAAATCTCAAAACCGAGCGAGCGGAAAGCGTCGTTCAAGTCATAGCACATCTGCGTAATCGGATGCAGTGCTCCGGTCTGCGGCATAATTCCCGGCAGGGTAAGATCCACCTCGCCGTCAACCGCGGAAACTTCCTCAAGCAGTTGAGCCCCCCTGTTGTCTATGGCGTCCGAAAGTATCTGCTTAACCTCGTTTGACGCCTGTCCGAGCGTTTTGCGCAGCTCCGGCGTAACCTTGCCGAGATTTTTCATAATCTCGGTAAGCTCACCCTTGCGCCCCAAAAGACGCGAATGAACAAGCTGCAGTTCGTCCGACAGTTTTGTACCCTTAATTTTTTCAAGACCTTCCTGCTTAATGCGCTCCAGTCTTGTAATCAGTTCTTCAGCAAGCGCTCTTGCTTCGCTGTTCTCGTCCATGGTTTATCCTCCCAAACCTGCCTGAGCAGATAATATACACAATGACTGCATTGTCTATTTTACAGCATATCTTCAGTTTTGAGAAATAATTTGAACAATTTTTACAAAATTTCCCAAAACTTTTGAAAACTTTTTGGAAATTTTTTATTTCTTTTTCATTTCTGCCCCTGTTACAAATTTCTTATTCCATGAACATTACAGTACAGAGAGTGACGGGGAACAGAATTGTTTTTTTTAATTCTGTTCCGGCTCGGTGGTTTTGAAACGTTGGGAGGGCTTAGCAGAGTCTGCAGTTCCTTTCGTTTCCTGCTAAAGCTTCCGGGTTTTGCCACTTTTACGCATTACGTAATGCGGTTTCCGGTTCTGATAAGCCCGCTGCTTCATAGGCTATGTCAAGGAAAACTTCGGTAACTGCTGCCGGCGGCAGCGGGTTTCCGGCGCAGATACGCGGTCCTCTTTCAGTATTCCGGATTCTGTAATACGCCTGCGCAGGCGGACGAATAACAGTTTTTGTGTGTTATCCGTTAATGTTGTTGTACCAAAATTCTGCTGTCGGCTGTCATTTGACGGCTGTCGGCAAAAGTATTCAAAAAACAAAGCGGGGGACTGTTTCAGTCCCCCGCTTTTTGTTATTCTCGTACGCTCCGGCGCAGGAAAACTTACGGAACATTTGCAAAATGGCAAAATTTCCGGCTTTTCTTGCTGCGCTATACCGTTTCTCCACAAAAAAACGGTATTCCTTAAGAATACCGTTACGCCGGGCTTATTTTTAGAGAGCCGCTTTTGCTTTTTCGACAAGCTGCGCAAAAGCCTGGCTGTCGTTGATTGCAAGTTCTGCAAGCATTTTGCGGTTGATGGTGATGTTTGCTTTTTTAAGTCCGTTGATAAGTGAACTGTAGGACATTCCGTTCGCACGGGCTGCTGCGTTGACACGCATAATCCAAAGCTTGCGGAAATCGCGTTTTTTCTGTTTGCGTCCTGCGAAGGACGTTGTAAGTGCATGCAGGTAGGCTTCACGGGCGCGGCGGTACACATTTTTCTTGCGTCCCCAGAAACCTTTGGTGATTGAATAAAGTTTTTTATGTTTATTGCGGCTTGCGCTTGATCCTCTTACTCTCATAGCTGGTCACTCCTTAATTTGTCTGTATGTTGTCCGCTCAGAACTTATGCGTACGGAAGTACTTTTTTGACGTGGGCTTTTGTGGCTGTCGTCAGTACGCCGAGCTGTTTAAGCGTACGGAGTCTCTTCGCGTTTTTGCAGGAGAGTTTGTGAGCGTGTCCGCATTTCTTGTAGACAACTTTTCCCGTAGGTGTGATGTGGAAACGTTTCTTTGTTGCTGAATGTGTTTTCATTTTCGGCATTGCAAGTTCCTCCTTGATTATTGCACGCGGCAATTAATTTTCTGTATTTTCGGTTTCTGTTTCCTGTTCCGTTTCCCTGCGTTTTTCAGGCTTCGGTTTCTTGGGCATTTCCGAGGCGGAAAGCGGCGCAAGCATGAGTCTCATGTACGAACCTTCCATGCGCGGCGGCGTTTCAACCTTGCCGCAGTCTTTGACTTCTTCAACAACTCTGTTGAGGACGTCTCTGCCTCTGTCAAGGAATGCCATTTCCCTTCCCCTGAAGAATACCGACGCTTTAACGCGGTGTCCCGACTGCAGGAAATTTTTCAGGGCTTTTACCTTGAAATCGTAGTCGTGCTGGTCGATTTTCGGACGCATTTTAATTTCTTTAACAGCCTGCGTCTTCTGTTTTTTGCGGGCGTCTTTGTCTCTCTTCTGCTGCTGGAAACGGTATTTTCCGTAATTCAGTATGCGGCACACGGGCGGTTTGCCCTGAGGCGCCACTTCAACAAGATCAAGACCTGCTTCTTCGGCAAGCGCGAGCGCTTCAGCTGTCTTAACCACCCCGCGTTTGGAATTTTCCGCGTCTATAAGCAGAACTTCAGGTACGGTGATTTCTTCGTTCACGCGCGGTTCTTCAATTTTGTTGGTTGCTATGGCATTACACCTCCATAAAAATCGGCTTGGCGCAGATACGCACCAAGCCGTTAAAAACAGTGTTTTCATGGCAAACCCGGCAACAGGATGAATCGCGGGGTGAGAGGTGCGGCCTCTGCTTAAACCATATTACTTTGTCATTTCCGAACACGGGGCATTATAGCACCCGTTTCTGAATATTGCAAGCACTATTTTTTATCGCAGCCGGTTTTGTTGACAGGATCGAATTCTTCTCCAAGTTTTTCAAGCAGCTGTTCAAGGTACATTGAGCCGAGATCGCCTTTTACCCTGTCGCGCACCGCGACTGTTCCTTCTTCTTTTTCTTTGGCGCCGATAACGATCATGTACGGCGTTTTCTGCATCTGCGCGTCGCGGATCTTTTTGCCGAGTTTCTCGTCGCGCGTGTCTATTTCTACGCGAAGGTCAGCGGCTTTAAGTTTTGCGCATACCTCCTGGGCGTAATCAATGTAGTCTTCGGCAACGGGCAGAACCTTGAGCTGTACAGGTGCAAGCCAGTACGGGAACGCGCCCGCGTAGTTTTCAATAAGTATGCCCATAAATCTTTCAAGGCTGCCGAGTATCGTTCTGTGAAGCATGACCGGACGGTGTTCGTCTCCGTCTTTGCCGACGTAGCTCATGTCAAATTTTTCAGGCATCTGGAAGTCAAGCTGTATCGTTCCGCACTGCCATGTACGGCCGAGGCAGTCTTCAAGATGGAAGTCAATCTTCGGACCGTAGAACGCACCGTCGCCCGGGTTGAGTTTGTAAGGCGTTCCGGTTTCTTCAAGCGCTTCTTTGAGCCTCTGTTCCGCCAGTTCCCAAAGAGCGTCGTCGCCCATTGAGTTTTCGGGACGCGTTGAAAGCTCAACGAAATATTTGAAGCCGAAAACGTCTGTATAGACGTAATCGTCAAGCGCCATTATCGCTTTGATTTCGTCCTTAATCTGATCCGGCGTGCAGTAGACGTGCGCGTCGTCCTGCGTGAACGCGCGGACGCGCATCAGTCCGTGCAGCGCTCCCGAACGCTCGTGGCGGTGTACGAAACCGAGTTCGCCCATGCGTATCGGAAGGTCTCTGTAGCTGCGCAGCGAGCTCTTGTAGACAAGTATGCCTCCAGGGCAGTTCATCGGTTTGATTGCGTAAGGAGCGTCGTCTATCGTCGTGAAGTACATGTTTTCTTTGTAGTGATCCCAGTGTCCCGAACGTATCCAAAGAGACCGGTCAAGAATCATCGGCGTTTTGATTTCAACGTATCCGCGGCGTCTGTGTTCCTTGCGCCAAAATTCTATAAGCTTGGTCATAATGACCATGCCCTTCGGGTGGAAGAACGGGAAGCCCGGACCTTCCTCGTGAAGGCTGAACAGGTCAAGTTCTTTGCCGAGTTTGCGGTGGTCTCTGGCTTTCGCTTCTTCAAGGCGGCGCAGATATTCTTTCAGTTCATCTTCGGTGCCGAACGCCGTGCCGTAGATACGCGTAAGCATTTCGTTCTTTTCGTCTCCGTGCCAGTATGCACCGGCAAGGGAAAGAAGCTTGAAAAATTTGCAGCAGCCTGTGTCAGGAACGTGCGGGCCCCTGCAGAAATCGGTGAAATCGCCCTGATGATAGACCGAAAGCGTTTCGCCGTCAGGAATTGCTTCAATAAGCTCTGCTTTTAGGTCTTCGCCTTTGCCGTTGAACAGCGCAAGCGCAGCTTCCTTGCTCAATTCTTCGCGAATCATCGGAACCTTGTCCTGCGCTATGCGGCGCATTTCGGCTTCTATTGCCGGCAGGTCTTCGTCCGAAATCGGTTTCGGGAAACGCACATCATAATAGAAACCGTCCTTGATTGACGGACCTATGCCGAATTTTGCATCGGGATAAAGTCTCATTATGGCGTTTGCCATAAGATGCGCCGTTGAGTGGCGGAGCAGATTGAGCCCTTCTTCGTTGTCGGCATACAGAATTTCAAATTCTGTATCCGCGTTGAAGCGTTTGTCAGCGTCAACTATTTCTCCGCCAACCTTCGCGCCTATTGCCTTTTTGATGTGCAGAGCGGCAATCAGTTCCCGTACCGAAACTGATTCAGCTTCGTATTTCTTGCCTTCATTCGTTGTAAAAACTGCCATATCCATACCTCCGGTATAATGATTTACATATTACAAAAAATTATGCCGCCTCCTGCAAAGGAGGCGGCTTTTGTCCGCGGTTCCACTCCCGTTCAGCCGCCTGCGCGGCCCTTTTGAACGCTGTAAAGGGCGTATCCCTGACACCTTATCATCTCTGCTTCGGCGTCCGCTCAAGGGTGGTTTTCAAAACGCCCGCAACGGAAAACTTTCAGCTTACGTTCTCCTCTCTGCAGATGCGCCTGCGCTTCTACTCTTCCCTCTCATCGCATTGATAATTCTATACTGACTGCAATTTTTGTCAAGCGGTTAATGCTTTTCCAAAAAATACATTGCCCCCTGGTCAAAGAACACAGGTCTTTTTATAACGCTGTACCTTTCATGCTCAGGCATGTACTGAAGATAGTTGTTCAGCACGGCATCCGTATTAAACGGCGAAAAATGCGTAATGCATATAACAAGCCTGTTAACAGGATTGCACTCTCTCATGCGCTCCGGCGCAAAACGCGTCATGTCAAACCAGATAAGGCTCTTAAAACGCGACACTTCAAACAGCGAGCAGAGCAGCAAATCCCTTTCCTGCAGCCAAATGCAGTCCGCATCGCTGAATATTTGGGAAAGCTCGTAAGTTTCCCTGTCAGCCCTGTACAGATAATGACGGTTCCAGTCCGTAAAACAGAAGCTTCCGGTTATTACAAGCAAGGCACATGCGGCAATCGCGTATTTTCTGATTCCGTCTTTCGTTAAACACCCTATTCCTTCAAACACCAGACTGAGCGTTGCGGCGAAAAGCACAGGGATTATCATGTGAATATAACGCCCGTCGTTCACCCAGTCAGAAAACGGCACGGTCTTTGCCACAAACAAGACAAAAAGCGCGCACGGGATAAAAATCAACGCATAGCGGCTGCATGCCGCGTTATTTTCAGCTTCGTTTCCGTCAGGCTTTTTGTTGCCAAACATTTTGCGCACTGCAAGATAAACCGCAAAAGCGGCAAAGACAAAGAACAGTCCGCCGAACAGCTGCTTATTGACTATACCCAGATACAGGCTGAGCCTTTGCGAATAACTGACCGCCGAGCCTGACAGATTGCTCAGCGTATCCATGCCGCGGACACGGTGGAACAGATGATCGTACATCGCGGGGAACGTCGCAAAAGCGCAGCTACCGGCAAGGAACTGCACGGCGCTGAATCTCAGCGCGTCGTAATATTTTCTGCCGCGCAGCAGCAGACAGAAAAACACGAATGAAATCAGAACGTCATACACCGCAAAATGATAGTGTGTCAGAGTTCCGAAATACGTCACAAAAAACAGCGGAATACACGACTTAAACGTAATATCCCTGTCGTAAAGCTTGGCAATAAGATACGTCAGAAGCATCACCCAGAACATTGCCGTAACGTACATTCTGAGAAAAGCAGTTGCGTTCAGCATTGACGAAGACAGAACAAACGCCAGCGACACGGCGCTGACGATAAAATCATCGTTCGTAAGAAGCCTTACAAGCCTGCGCAAAAGGAAAAGGATACACAGAGCGAACAGTATATTTATAATTCCTGCAAACCACATTGAAAAAACACCGGGGAAGAATGAACAGACCGTATGAAGCAGAAGATAATAAAACGGCGGATGAGTGTCCATTTGCTGATTTTTCCACGTGTTGGCATAATTGAACCTCTGATTCGGCAAAACAGCCGTCACCGCGCACAACCCGTTCTCGGACGGTACGTAAAGATACGCGCCCGGAGCTGTAAAATGCTCAATGGACGTATTGCCGTTAGGCAGCAAATGTACTCTTATCGGAGTATTCGCAAGACAGTAGGAATACACCTCGTCCAAATGCAGAAGCAGTTTGTTTGAAATCATACACAGCATAAGGACAAAAAACAGCCCGTAAAGCAACACCGCTCCGAAATGTTTTTTAGATACAGCCTCTTTAATATTTTCAGAAATCATAGTCCCATTGTCCCGTTAAAAATTTATTCTTTCTTCTTAATGATTATATGCTTGTTTAGATGATGTATTTGGGGCTTTGCTCAATTCAGACAATTCTTTCTTTTTGAACACTATCATTTTCTGCCCCAAAAAATTTAGCAGCGCATATAATATATTTCCAACTATAAGCGCAACATTTTCAATGATTTTTATTGTTTCAATTCTTAAGAAATTCCGCAGGGCATAACAGATAACCAAATGAGAAACTTTATAGGCAAGCAGATAGCAAATAAGAATATTTGCAGTATAAGCAATGCTTTCCCTCAAAGTAGTTTTATTGTGTTTCTTAAACGTAATTCGCTTGTGCAGAATATAATTTACCGGCAAAAGACCTATATAGGCTGTCGCAGAGGCTGCCCAGTAAGACAAATGGATTATATTATACGCGACAAATACAACCACATACCCCAAAACAGTATTCAAGGCACCGACAAACATAAATCTTATAAACTCGGCATGACTTTGCTTTAGCATATTTGATTGTATCTGCCTGTACCTTTATATACCTATCCTGTCAAGATAGTAGAGCATCCCCTTAGTTCCCCATTCAAGAAACAGCGGTACTCTGTAGGTTACGTTAAAACCGCGCAGATGCGGCAGAATTTTTTGCATAGTCTCATCTGTGTTATAGCCAGGATTTTGAATACATACGACAAGTTTACTGCCGAAATTTACATTGTCAAGTTTTGTGTAGTCAAAATTCAACGGAAGCCATGTTAGGCTTTTATAACCGGCAAATTCACATTCCTCGCAAAAGTTAATGCCTATTGCTGTAAAGCATATACAGTCCGCGTCCGCGTATGCGTCGCGTATTGACTGGTTCTGCATAAAACCTCTGTAAACAAAGTCCATATCCCAGTTTGTGCAGAAAAAACTGCCTGCAATCACCATAACAGAAAGCAGTATGACTGTGATTTTTGCAGCCTTAGGCTTTGCAAGAACCGTAAGTTTTGTAAAGACAAATGTAAGAACTCCGGCAAGCGAAACCGCAAAAATCGGGTGAAAATATCTGCTAAAGCCTTCCTGGAAGAAATCAACGACTTGAATATGCGCTGTTTTGGAAACAATAAGAAAATAACATACTATGGGTATAAAAATCAAACTACATCGCTTTACTGCCAAGTTTGAAGCATTTTCACCCTGCAAATCTGCCTTTTTCTCAGGCTTGAACTTGTATTCATAAATACAGAGCACTATCGCTAAAATGACGAACACAATCAGCATACCGCCGAAAAGTTCGTTGTTCATAATTTTTCCGCAACGAAGAAGCCTTGCTGAATAGTCTGTTGCACTTCCTGCGTTTGACAGAGACTCAACTGCACGAGAACTGTGGAACAAATGCTTTATCACACTCGGATAAATCAACAGCATTGTCACCGCAGCAAACAACTGTGCAGAGCAAAACTTCGCTAAACTCTTATATTCGCGGTCAAGCAGCAGCTGCACGGTATAGACACAAGAAAGCAGAACAGCGTAGAAAGCACAGTAATAGTGGGTCATTGAGCCCAACAGCGTTACGGCGAATATCTGACCGCAGAATTTATTTGTAACCGTTTTTCCCGCCTGTCTTACAAAAAGATACGTATTCAGCGTAATCCAAAACATTGCTGCTGTGTACATTCTGAAGAAAGCGGCTGCATTGCAAAGCGCGGACGAACAGGCGACCACAAGCGAAACTGCGGTGAGAATAAATTTGCTGTCAGTAAAAACACGAACAAAATTCCTGATCACAAACAATATCAGCAGCATAAAACAAATATTTATGCTTCCGGCAAACCACTTGGAAAAAACACCCGGGAAAAATGAGCAGACAAAATGCAGCAGCAACGTATAAAGCGGCGGATGACAGTCATTTACCATATTGTGCCATGCGTTGGCAAAATCAAAACTGTGTCCAAGTTCAACTGACAAAGTTTTAACCATTGTATCGGCATTTGCTGACGGTCCTTTGAAAATATACGCAGCGTCGCCGGAAGGCGTCGGGACCGCGTCTGCATATTTGTTTGCAGTAATATGCATACAGTGCTCGTTAGGATGATAGTAACACTTCTGCGATATAGTAAAAACAAGCAGAGCAAAGAAAAGCAGATATATAAAAACCGCTCCGTAATTTTTTTTTGGTGCAGAGATATTTGTGTTTGTACTTTCAGCAGTCTTTAATTCGCTCATATCTTTCTAGTATTTTTATGGATACTATTTCTTTCCCGTGCTGCCAAACCCGCCTGCAGAGCGCTCTGTTTCCTCAAGTTCGCAGACCGTTTCAAATACTGCTTTCGTTACTTCGGCAAATACCATCTGCGCTATTCTGTCACCAATTTCAATTTTAAAGTCTTCTTTGCCAAGATTGGCAAGAATAACCTTAACTTCTCCGCGGTAGTCGGAATCTATAGTTCCGGGGGAATTCAGCACAGTTATGCCGTGTTTCAACGCAAGTCCGCTTCTCGGACGCACCTGAGCTTCAAAACCGGCAGGAATTTCAAGGAACAGCCCCGTTGAAACGCAGGCACGTTCACCGGCAGGGACGTTAAGCGCTTCGGCAGCCCTTAAATCCATTCCCGCGGAACCTTCTGTTGCGTACTGCGGAAGGACAGTGCCTTCCGCAGTTTTAACTTTTACCGTAAT
>JAGHTZ010000039.1 GCA_018065065.1 Candidatus Equadaptatus faecalis
AAAAATTTCGGCATCGATTCAATCGGGAATATAAAGCCGGAGAGCATAACGCTCGGCAGTATGATAAAGGTTGAAAGCTGCAATGCCTGAAGCTGGTTGTCCGAGAAGGTTGAAATCATTATGCCGAAAGCAAGGTCGGAAACGACGTAGAAGAAAGTCAGCAGCATAAAGAGCGGCATACTTCCGACAAAAGGCATGTCAAAAAATATCATTCCTATTGCGAGAGAAAGCACAATCTGAAGATAGCCTATGATAATGTACGGGCATATTTTGGAGAGCAGAAGCTCCCACGCCTGCATAGGCGTTACAAGCAACTGTTCGAGCGTACCTTGTTCCGCCTCGCGGACTATCGCCATTCCCATAAGGGTAATCAGCGAAATGCTCAGCAGAAGCCCCATAATGCCCGGAATCATGTACCATGAGGTCACAAAGTCAGGGTTGTACCACAGCTTTGTTCTCATTTCAACTAACTGCCCGCTGAGGTTAATACCGTGCCGCATTGCCTGCTGCCTCAGCAGTTCGTTTGATTTCAGTATGCCGAGAGTCTGCGCGGCAGCCATTGCGGAATTTGCCGAAAGGCTGTCCGTGGCGTCAACTATCACCTGCAGCTTCGTGTTTCTGCCGCCGTGTATTTTCGACGCGTAGTCAGACGGAATAATCAGTCCTATCTTTGCATAACCTGCCTGCACGGCTTCGTTGACCTCGTTGACGGAGTTCGCGTAAAGCTTTATGTCAAAATAGTTGCTGGAGGTAAAGGAGCGTATCATTTCGCGGCTGTCCTGCGAGCGCGACTGGTCAAAAACAGCCGTCCACACGTGCTTGATGTCCATGTTCACGGCAAAGCCGATAATAAACAGCTCAACAATCGGCATTACAAGAAGTATGGCAAGCGTTATTTTATCGCGCAGCGTCTGTTTGAATTCCTTTACGACGAGCGCTCTCAATCTGCTGTTTTTCATGCTTTTGCCTCCCTGGCGCGGCTTTTTATCTGCGAACTGCCGGCGCCTGAAATTCTTCCGCCTTCCATTGCCTTGCCCGATTCAGACTTGACGAGGTAGGCAAAGACATCCTCCATGGACGGCTCTATTTCTTCAATTTCCGCGCCGGACAGAAGTCCTTCGCGTTTAAGTTCCCTGTCTCCTTCAACAATGACGTGCAGCTTGTCACCGTAGAAATATGAATCTATAAGCGGCATTCCGAGCGCGCCGTCCTGTATCTCCGCAAGCAGTTCCATGCCGTTTGCCGCCTGAATTTCGTACAGTCTGCCCGGGATTTTTTTCTTGAGCGCGGCGGGAACATCGTCTGCAATCAGTTTCCCGAAATATATGAACGCCACCTTGTCACAGTGCTCCGCTTCGTCCATAAAATGCGTTGTGACCATTATTGTTGTTCCGTCTGCGGAAAGTCCGTAGATAATGTCCCAGAAAAGCCTTCTCGCCTTCGGGTCAACACCGCTTGTCGGTTCGTCAAGGAACAGGATTTTCGGTTTGTGGACTATCGCGCAGCCAAGCGCAAGCCTCTGCCGCCAGCCGCCCGTCAGCACCGAAGTCATTGTATCCTCTCTGCCCGTCAGTCCCGCCAGTTCAAGCATTTCAGGAATGCGTACCGCTTTTTCTTCTTCGCTGAGACCGTAAAGCCCGGCGTAAAATTCAAGATTTTCTCTCGCAGTAAGGTCAGGATAAAGACTGAATTTCTGCGACATATAACCTACTTTGTTTTTGATTTCCTGCGACGAGCGGGCGAGGTTCATTCCGAGCACAAGCCCTTCGCCCGAGGTGGCGGCAAGAAGACCGCAAAGCACCTTCATCGTTGTTGTTTTTCCGCTTCCGTTAGGCCCCAGAAAGCCGTAAATCGTTCCTTCCTCAATCTGCATGGAAACATTGTCAACAGCCGTGAAGGAGCCGAATTTTTTCGTCATGTTTTTGGTTTCTATGACTACTCTGCTCATTTCTCGCCGTCTCCTCCGGCAAACGCGACAAACAAATCTTCAAGGGCGGGCGTAAGCTCCGTCATGCCCGGAAACGCAACACCTTTTGCTTCAAAGTGACGTTTTATAGAATTTTGCGCCGCTTCCGCGTCGCTGACCGCAATATGATAATTTGAACCGAACATATTCGCGTCAACAACACCATCGCATGCGAGCAGCGCCGGTTTGGCCCGCCTGTCCGCGTATTCGAGCTTGAAAATACGGTGCGGATAGCGGGAGACAAGTTCTTCCGTCGTTCCTATGTCAAGCAGCTTCCCCTTGCTTAAAAACATTTTTCTCGAACAAAGCGCGGCTTCGTCCATATACGGGGTAGAAACAACTATGGTAAGACCCTCCGAAGCGTTAAGCTCATAAAGCATTGCCCAAAACTCGCGGCGCGCTACTGGGTCAACGCCGGTCGTAGGTTCGTCAAGAAACAGTATTTTCGGAGTGTGAAGCAGTCCCGTGGCAAGGGCAAGCTTCTGTTTCATACCGCCTGAAAGCTTGGCAGCCGGTCTGTCCTTAAACGGAAGCAGTCCGGTACGTCCCAGAATTTCCTCAGCTTTCGCAATGGTCGTTTCGTGCGAAGCACCGTAAAGCGAACCGAACAGAAGCGCGTTCTCAATGACGGTCAAATCAGGATAAAGCCCGAAACGCTGCGACACGTAGCCTGCGTGGCTGCGCGCTTTTTTCCTGTCCGTACTGCCAAGAAGCCTGCACTCGCCTTCGTCAGGATTGATAATTCCCATTGCTATGCGGATAAGCGTCGTTTTGCCTGAGCCGTCAGGACTTATTAAACCGAAGATTTCCCCGCGGTGTATTTCAAAACTTACATCAGACAGCGCTGTAATGCTGCCGAATCTTTTGGTGACGTGTTCGTAACTGAGGGCGGTTTCTTCCGAAAGCGGCATTTTAGTCGTTGTTCAGTCTCACGTCCGCAGGCATTCCGGGCTTCAAAACGCCCTCTTGATTGTCAAGCGTAACCTTAACCCAGAACACCATATTTGAGCGCTCATTCTGCGTAAGCGACAGTCTCGGATTGTATTCTGCCTGGTCGTTGACCTTTGTTACCTTGCCGAGAAAAACACTGTCAGGGTACGCGTCAATCGTTACGTCCGCCGTCTGTCCAACGCGGACAAGACCAAGCTGCGAAGAAGGAATGTAAATCTTGACCCAGCATTTGTCGTTTCTGCCTACGGTCGCAAGCGGTGAACCTGCCGCTATGACGTCGCCCTCCTCGTAATTTTTCGTAAGCACGACACCGTCAACAGGCGAACGAAATTCCTTGTACGAAAGTCCTGTTTTCGCACGCTCAACCTCTGCGGCAAGGCGTTTTACGTTAGCTTCGGCGGCGGCTATATCCTCTGCGCGGTTACCGCGGGCAAGCAGCCTGTACTGCTCTTCGGCGGCATTTGCCGCCTCCCGCGCAGCGTTTGCCTTTTCGGAGGCAAGTTCAGCCTGACGCGCCGCAACGGCGCCCTCCTCTGCCAGCCTGTCAAAACGATTTTTGTCCCGCAGAGCCTGATCGTATTGTATTTTAGCGGCGGAGGCGTTTGCCTTTGCGGCGGAAACCTGCTCTGACCTGAAACCGTTTCTGAGCTGCGCAAGCTGCGCCTGCGCGGCGGCAAGACCTGCCTGTGCGGAGGCAAGAACGTCGTCCGCCCCGTCAAGAGAAAGCTTTGCCACAAGGTCCCCTTTTTTGACGTCCTGTCCCTCGTCAATGTACAGCTTGTCAATGCGTCCGCCTGCCTGAGGCGCAAGCTGAACCTCAAGCACTTCAATCATGCCCGAAGCCCTTACGTATTCGGGAACCCTGCTGCGCTGCTTAAAATAACGGAAACCAAAAGCAATGACCGCAAACAAAATTACCGCAAGAACAATCTTTTGAACGATACCCCTCATGGCACCAACCTCCACCGCAATAAATTTCTGCAAGTATGACAGTATTTTATATCATGGGAACCGGCAAAACAATACGTAATTTGGCGGAGAGCCTGTTTATTTCGTTTGTATGAGCGTCAAAAGAGAACAATATCCCTGCAGGGCAGCGTGTATTTCAAAACAGAAAATCAGGGCAGCATACACAAACGGGGCGCGGAGAAATTCCGTGTCCCGTTTTTTGTTTTACGTTATCAGAAGAAGTTCTTTTTCCAGAGAATTATAACCGTTATGACTGATATGAACAGCGCAAGCAGCAGTGCGTAAAGAAATCCCAGCGGATTTCCCGCCCACGGCACCGGCACGTTCATTCCCCAAAGTCCCGAAATCATTGTCGGTATAGCAAGAACAATAGTTACCGAGGCAAGGAATTTCATAACTATGTTCAGATTGTTTGAAATGACGGAACCGAAAGCGTCCATCATTCCTGTGAGAACGTCCGCCTGTACCTGAGCCATTTCTATGCCCTGGTCGTATTCAATGCGTACGTCGTCAAGCAGATCCTCGTCTTCCTCGCGTATTTTGATTATGTGCGCCAGCTGCGGGTTAGAGCAGACACGCAGCAGACGTTCGATAACGACCTTGTTTGAGCGGAGCGATATTGAATAGTAGGTCAAACCTTTCTGCAGTCCGAGCAGCTGAAACAGCTCCACGTTTTTCATTGAGCGGCGCAGATCTTTTTCAATCTCGTCAGATTTTCTCGTTATCTGGCGCAGGTCTTTCAGAAAAAGCGCTGCCGAACAGTAAAGCAGCTGGAACAGAAAACGAGTGCGTTTGAAGGTTGAAAACGCCCTGTAGCGGTTTCTTGCAAACGGGTCAAATACGGCGTTGTCCTTCTGGCAGATGGTTACAATGTAATCAGGCGTTACGACTATGCCAAGAGGAATAGTGTCGTATTCGTCGCTGCCGGGCTCTCTGTCAACAGGAACGTTGACAAGAACAAGTATCTGGTCGTCTTCGGTTTCAATACGCGACGTTTCTTCAGGGTCAAGAGCGGCGCGTATAAAGTCCGACGGAGCGCCTGTAAGTTTTTCAATCTCACGCAGCTCGTCGTGCGTCGGATGAATGAGATTGACCCATGAACCGGGCTCTATCGTATCCAGCGTCAGCGCTGTGAGCCCTTTTTCCATCGTTTTTAAGATTTCAAGCATGTGATTTCCCCCTGTCTGTACACGTCACAAACGAACGGCTGCACCGCTCATAAATGTATGTACTGAAGATAACGGGGTGAAAGAAAGGGAATTTTTCTTCACGCCCGGCGCCTGCCGGACGTGCGGAACAGTCCGGATCAGGCAGTGAACAATCGGCAAGACAACGGTTCGGAACCGTTACTACAACTGCTTTCCATTACTGCTCCCTTCTCCGGAGACAAACTCCGGCTGAAATTTATAGCCTACAGATTTTAAGCCACACTCACAAATTGGTCAAGTATGGATCATCAAAATTCGCCAATACGTCGTAAAACCATCGCAAAACTAAAAGCGGGATTATTCCCGCTTTTAGTTTTATCGTGTTCAGAAAAAGCTATTTTGTAATAAAATTGCTTATTTTCCGCTGTGTCAACTGCGCCGATATCTGTTTTGCATCTGCTGTGTTTGCTGCAGGAATGCGCGCGCGCCAGATTTTTCTTCCGTTTTTGTCAACACCTTCACAGGTATAAGCATTGGAAAAACCGAGCTTTACGGCTTTGGCAACAAGTGCGTCAACACCGTCTTTATTAGGCGAAGAACCAAACTGAACCTGAACCGCTGAATTATTCTGTATTATCTGAACAGAAACAGGTTTTTGATCCGGCTGACTGCTTTCAGCTTTTCTGACAGGTTTTGCCTGTGCTTTTTGTGATTCTGCGGAATTGAGTTTCGCTATCACGTCATTTGTAATATCAATTCCCTTTTTGCCTGTTGCGACATCATATACGGCCTGAAGATTTTTTTCCTCAGCCACAGCGGCAGTCGCTTTCTGGATTTCAACAGATACAGGGAGAAAAAAGTCAAGTTGCTGTGCTTTGAGCTGTTTGCTACATTCCTCCGTCATCTGCTGTCTGCGGCTTTCATTTTTGGTTTGGCTACATCTTATGGACAGTTCCCGCATCTTTTGCTGCACTATTGCATTCCATGTTTTCTGCGCTTTTTTGTATGCGGAATAACTGCCACATACACGCTTCAAATCAACAACACCGTTTTGCGCAAATGCCGGTGCCGCAAAAAACATAACTGCCAAAATACAGACAAGACAATTCCTAACTGGGCTCAATCTGCTTTCCCCTGCCGTGTCAAAACAGGCTATTTGACTATTACTGAAATTCCGTTGGGGATTACCGTAACCTTTGCGTCCCTGCCTTTTTTGGCAAATGCCATTTCCATTGCCTCGTCAAGCGACGGCGCGAAGCTCATTTTCATATCCGTAAGTTCTTTGCGGAGCGGCTCGCGCGAAACAAAGATTACTTCGTGGTTGATAAGAATTCTTGCGAGCACCTGGCTCTGCCACTGGTCCGGCGGCGTCTGGTCCATAGGCGTTGCCATGAATTCATCGTACAGCGACTGCGCGTCTTTGCAGCCTGCAAGCTGTTTGTAGAAGTTCGCTCCGCCCATGCCGTCGGCACATTCGGCGCAGACAATAATCACCGCGCCTTCGGCGGCGCTGGCTTCGGCTGCCGTCATACTCTTGACGCACTGGTAAATGTTCTGGTCAAGCGGCGCTCCGCCGTTGGTTGTCACGACTATGTCACCGGGTACAGGCGAAACCTTGCAGTAGCTGTCGAGGAAATCGCAGCCTGCGCGGTGCGCCGTAACAGGGTTGCCGGCGAAAGCCGCAACCGTTTTGTGCGCTTCGTCAACTATGACGTTGACTATGTAGGCAAGCTTCGCAAGACGCGCGGCTTCTATCATGTCAATATGAATCGGGTTGTTGTCAAGAATGCCGGTGCGCGAGTATTCGCTGTCGATAAATTTGCTGCAATGGTTTCCGACGACCGTTACCCTGTCGCATACGCCGGGGAGAATTGATTTTCTTCCGCCTGAGAAGCCGGCGAAGAAATGCGGCTCAATAAAGCCTTCCGCCACGAGCAGGTCGGTTTCAACCGCTGCTCTGTCGATTACGAGCGGTGCACCCGAAGGAAGCGTTCCGATGTTCACGCAGTTTTTGTCGCAGTCGTGAACGATTATTTTTTCGTTTTCAAAAATTTCGTCGCCGAGTTTGCCGCGAAGCTCGTCCTTTGTTGTTTCGCGGTGGCAGCCTGTCGCCACAAGAAGCGTGACGTCAATGTCGGGGCTGCCCTGACGGAGTTCGCGGAGCATATTGGGAAGAATGTCTTTGCTCGGAACAGGGCGCGTGTGGTCGGATATGATAATCGTGCAGGTCTTCTTTCCCTTTGCGATTTCATAAAGCGGCGCAGAGTCAATGGGGTTGTCCATTGCTTCCTTAACGAGTTCAAGCCCTGATTTAGTTCCTGCGAGTTTGTCTATGTTTGAGGTTATTACACCTGAATTTTCAGGGAAATCGTATTCAAGTTCCTGATGTCCGTAAGGGAGTTTTATAAGCATGCTTCTGCCTCCTTGTTTTAAGAAAGGAGCGTGCAGGGCATTAAAGCCGCTGCACGCCCTTGGTTGTTAAGCGTTAAATGCTGAGAACAGCAAAGAACTATATCTTGTGTTCTTCTTCCGTGTAGTCAACACCCTTGAGGTCGATTTTGTGACCTGTTGCTTTTTCCTCAAGTTTGAAGAGGAAGTTGCAGAGGATCGGGCAGCAGACTGCGCAGATGAGGATTGCCGCTACAACCTGAATGGTTGCTGATTCAAGAACCGGTGCAAAACGCGGGTCTGCCGAGGCGATTGCCGCCGGGGTCGCGACTGCGTTTCCTGCGATTGAACCGACAGCTGCTCCCGGTACGCATGTAACGCGGTGTTTCTTCGGGATGAAAATCATGTAGAGGAAATAGCCGCCGACACCGGTGATGAGAAGCGTAAGAAGTGCAAGGAGTACGCCGGGGCCGCCTGCAGCGATTGCCTTACCGAAGTTGAGGCCGCAGCCGAGCGGGAATGAGAAGAGGAAGATTGAAATGAAGATACCCGGTTCAAGGAATTTCGCCATTTTCTTGTCAAGGTTGCCAAGAAGCATACCAAAGAGAACCGGTGCGATCGTCGCAAGAAGCATCTGCCAAGGAATAACGGCAACGCCTGCGCCTGCGAGTGAGCACATTTCATAGAACGGGCCGTCGTTTGTCGAGATGATTGCGAGGGCTCCGAGGTCTTCCTTGTCACCGTAATGTGAAACGAGTCCGCCGTAGAGTCCGCCGTTTGAGTTGGACATGTTGACGAGCGCGAGTGCTGAAAGTCCGCAGACTGTTCCCGTAGGTCCGTAGAGACGGCCGACGATCATTGCAGGGACAACGCCGAGGATGACTTTGCTGAAATTAATGACCATTCCTTTGTAGAATGCCATCGGTGAGCTCTTGAAGGAAATCTGCGCTCCGGTGCAGACGAGAAGCATTGCGATAAGGCAGAGCGCGCCTTCTTTGAACCATTTTACCCAAAGTGAGCCGGCTATTGTGGTCGTAACCTTCGGGTCAACGAGTGCCGGGAAGAACGTGTTAATCGTCGCGCCGACGAGGAGCGGGATAAACATGATTCCGCCGGGGATCTTCTTGAGGGTATCAAGAATAGGGACTTCTCCAAGTTTCATAACTGAACATCTCCTTAAGGATTTTATGGTGCTGTTACAGTGTGTATATTGTAGCCATAAATTTTTCTAATGTAAAGTACCTATTTTGTTTTTTTTGCCCTGTCCACGGCAAGCACGTAATCCTTGAAATCAACAGGTTCAATGACTCTCCAGCCACGTTTCCCCAAGGGCTCGAGCTTAAGTCTCAGCACAAAATTCTGATCCAGCTCCGTATTGTAAACCGTAACCGCTACAAGCGCCCCGTTTTTGTCTTTTTGGTGCGTCGCGACTTTTTTAATCTCGCTGTGGTCAAAATCAATAGTTTCCTTCAATAGATTTGCGGGATTGACCTTTTCAATAAGTTCCATTACCCCGTCACCGGCTCTGTCAAGCAGTCTGTCCGCCGCGTCCAGCGCCTTCTCCTTAATACCGCTTTTAAGGGACGGTGTACTCTCCTGTTCCGGCGTTTCCTGTTCCGCACCGTCTCCCGCAATTCTTTCAAGCACGCATTTTTTGGCGTAAGGCACCGCAAGCGGTTTTACCAGCCTGTAAATTCCTGTCATGGCGGCATAGGTTATCAGTTTGGAATTCCCGCTTTCAGAAACAGCTGCTATTCCATCGTCATATACGCGGCTGATAAAGCTGTCAAGCGACACGTATTTCTCAAACGCTTCAACGTCATGTTTTTTCGCCGCTTTCTGAAGCGCCAGGAGCGATTTCAGCGGCGAATTGTGCAGATCCATAAGGTTCAGCGCCTGTGCCTGTACCGTACCGAGCATAAAAATCAATGCCACAAGCAGCGCAATTTTTTTCTTCATTTCAAAACCTCCGGATAAATCCCCGCAAAAAACAAAAACGCCGGTTACCGGCGTTTTTGATACTGTTAAAGCGAGGACAAATATTTCTGAACTGCCTGGCGTACCCTGTTCCCGTCCGCCTGTCCTTTGACGGCAGCCATTGCCTTGCCCATAACCCTGCCCATGTCCTTCGGACCTGAAGCGCCTGCGCTCTGTGCCGCTTCCGCGACAAGCTTTTCAAGCTCTTCGTCTTTGAGCTGTGCCGGCTGATAGACCTCAAGGATTTTTGCTTCCGCAAGTTCCCTTTCAGCCCTGTCGGCCGCACCGCCGCTCTTGTAGAGCTCTGCGGCTTCATTGCGCTGTTTTATGAGCCGTCTGACAATCAAAAGCACGTCGTCATCGGTAAACTCCGCGTCCTTGCCTTTCTCAACCTGTGCGACCTGCACGGCTGATTTCAGCATACGCAGGACAGCAAGTTTGACGTCGTCCTTGTCTTTCATAGCCTGAACAAGGTCAGACTGTATCTGAGACAGCAGAGCCATAATTAGTAGCTCGACCTCCTGCCCTTGCTGCGTGCCATTTCCTGTTTTTTGCGTTTTTTAATTTCGCTGGGTTTTTCGTAATGCTCATGTTTCTTTGCCTCACGAAGCACGCCCACCCTGCGGACCTCACGTTTGAAGCGTTTGAGCGCGTCTTCAATCGATTCGTTGTCACGTCTTGTAATGGTGGTCATCGTACGTTCCCCCCTTTCAGGAAAACCGCCGCAACGATGCAGCAGCATGTATCAAAATTCCGATTTGGTAATTATAGCACACTTTTTCTTTCTGTGTTATAAAATTTTAAATTATATTCCCAGGAGCCGAAAAATTTCACCTTTGCTCTGCAACGCTCTTAATTCCTCTCAAACAAACTTCTCTGAAAGTGAAAACTTCTGTAAGTGAATATTTTATACCTTCTAATCTTCTTCCCCGTTCCAGGAAGCGCTTCCGTCCGTCAAAACACCGTTTGAATATTCAGTTGCCGTAACCTTTACGAAATCGCGTTTCCTGACTTCTTCCGGCGCTTTTGCCGCAACGCGCACGTATTCCGGCGTAAGCCCCGTCATAATTCCGTCCTTTACTTCCTCAACCAGAATTTCAACAGGGCGGTTAAGCCACTGCGAACAGTATTCGCGATGCAGCCTTCCGGCAGTTTCAAGCGTAATTTCCTCGCGCTGCCTGACTTCCGCATCGCCGGCGCGGGGACGCTCCGCCGCTGCAGTTCCGCCGCGCGGAGAATAAGGGAAGACGTGCATTTTGCCGAAGCACATTTCTTCGGCAAAGGCAAGACTGCGTCTGAACGCCGCGTCATCTTCCCCCGGGAAGCCGAGCATAAAATCCGTGCTGACGTGAACGGTTTCTCCGAGCTTGTTTCTTATCCTTTCAACCGCACGGGCAAAATCCGCCGCCGTATAGCCTCGGTTCATCAGTTTAAGCACACCGTCGTCCCCGCTTTGAAGCGGCACGTGCAGATGTCTGCAGAAAGCGGAAGTACCGGCAAGAACGTCAAGCAGCTCGTCCGTTACGGCAAGAGGCTCGATAGAACCGAAACGTATGCGTTTCAGCCCGTCGATTTCGCCAAGCGCGCGTACAAACTCCGGCAGTCTTTCGTAAAGTCCGAGATGAACGCCGGTCAGCACAATTTCGGGACATTTTGCCTTAACAATCCGCTTCGCTTCCTCAAAAGCGTCGTCAAAATCACGCTGAACAGACCTGCCGCGCACAAACGGAACTATGCAATAGCTGCAAAAATGGTCGCAGCCGTCCTGAAGCTTCAGAAAAGCCCTCGTGTGAAGCCGCGGAGCGTCAAGCTGCAGTGCGTCCCAGCTGTCTTCCGTCCGTATATCATCAACATACGCGGCGCTCGGTCTGCCCCCGCACGCAAAATATTCTTCAAGCAGGTCGGGAATAAGATATTTCTGCCTGTTGCCGACGGCAATGTCTATTCCAAGCTCGTCAAGCTGCTCGTCAGTAAGCTGCTGAACGCAGCAGCCGGTCGCGACGATAACTATGTCCGGATGTTCGCGGCGCAGTCTGCGCACCAGCTTGCGGAACTTTCTGTCAGCAGACGCAGTGATTGAACAGCTGACGACAACGGCAAAATCAGGGCGCTGTTCGTAATGATAAGCGCCACGTTTTTCAAGACTGTTAAGAATAGCGTCCGCCTCGTAGAGATTTGTGCGGCAGCCCTGAACCGTTATTGAGAAAAGTTTTTTCCTTAAAAATCCGGACATGTCTTAAAAAAGGCAGGGCGGCACAGCCGCCCTGCCGCTCTCCTTACTCTTATTCTTTCTTCCTGCCGTTGAACATACCGTCAAGCATCATTGCCAAAGCAGCATCGCCTGTGACGTTGCAGGCTGTGCCGAAGCTGTCCTGAAGCGCGAAGATCGTAAGCATTAACGCTGTACCCGTATCATCAAAACCCAGCACGGAGATAATAATTCCAAGAGAAGCCATAACGGTTCCTCCGGGAACTCCCGGGGCGCCGACTGCGAAAATTCCGAGCAGGAATACGAACAGAAGCATTGTTCCAACCGCAGGGATATGACCGTAAAGCACCTGTGAAATCGTCATGACAAAGAAAGTTTCCGTGAGTGCCGAGCCGCAGAGATGAACTGTGGCTCCCATGGGAATCGCAAAGTCTCTGACCTCGTCCGAAAGAGATGTTTTTCTTGCGCAGTCAAGCGCGACAGAAAGCGTCGCGGCTGAGGACATCGTGCCGACTGCCGTCAGGTAGGCGGGACCGTATTCTCTGATGACGTGCCACGGATTTTTCCCTGAAACGGCGCCTCCCGCAAGGTAAAGCACCGTAAGCCAGATATAGTGCATTGCCATAACGATAACGATTATTTTGAGAAATACCGGCGCCTGCTTTGTGATACTGCCTTCGTACGCAAGCGTCGCAAAGGTCGCCGCGATGAAGAACGGCAGAATCGGTATAATAATTTTCTGAACAAGCTGAAGAACTATATCGTTAAACTCGCCGAGAAGTTTCTCAAAATACTCAGCCTTCGCCCAAATTACGCCCATTCCGAGGAACAGCGCAAGCACAAGAGCTGTCATGACAGGGAAAACCGCCGGAATTTCCACCTTGAAAATCAGCTCCGGAATTGCGCGCAGCCCCTCGGGATTTGTAATGATATTGAGCTTCGGAATAAGCACATAACCGGCAATCATAGACATAATGCACGCCAAAACAGTTGAAACGTAGGCAAGAGAAATCATGGCGCCGAGCATTTTGCTCGCGTTTGCCTTAAGCTGGGTAATAGCCGGCGCGATAAAACCAAGCACGATAAGAGGCACCGTAAATGAAATTATCTGACCGAGTATAAATTTAACCGTGTTGATAACGCCGATTGTATTTTCCCCGACGTTCAGACCAATGATTATGCCAAGCGCAACACCCAGCACAAGTTTGAAAATAAGACTGTTGAAAAATCCTTTTTTTTCTGACATTGCCCAATCTCCTTTTATTCTTTCATCATTATGTTTACCGTTACTTCGTCGGTTTCAAGCATTCCCTCCGCGGCAAGCGTTCCGACGTTTTCTATCGTCTTTTCCGCGCTTGCGCCGATTATGCCTTCGCCGGAAAGCAACGCCCTGCCTTTCTTCGCCGCCATATAGCTGTCAAACGCCGATGAAATTCCGGCGGCGATTTTACAGGCGCAGGAGCTCTTTGCCCCGTCGCAGATGATGCCTGAAACGGTTCCAAGCGTGTTGGAAACCGCTGTTTTAATCTTCTCAAGCGGAAGTCCGTCAAGATACGCGAACGCTCCGCTCACTCCCGCGCAGGAAGCCATTGCCCCGCAGTACGCCGACAGTCTGCCTATCAGCGTCTTGATATGAATTGCGGTAAGGTGCGAGAAGAAAAGTCCGCGAATAAGCCTGTCGCGCGGTATGTTCTTCATTTCGCAGAACTTTATTACAGGCAGAGAGCAGGTCATCCCCTGATTTCCGCTGCCGGACGTAGTCATAACGGGCATCGCGCAGCCGTTCATACGCGCGTCGCTTCCGGCGGCGGTAAAAGCGGTGATATTGTTCTTGAGATCGTTTCCGTAGACGCCCTCTTCTATACCTTCCTTTATCGTCTTGCCGATACCGATACCCCACTGATTTTTCAGTCCCTCTTCGGCAATCGCGCTGTTATATTCGATTACCTGCTCAAAAAGAGGCTCTATCAGCGAAAGCTCTATGCTGTTCGCGGTATCGTAAATCAAATCTATCGTAAGAAAAGAATCGTCCGTTATCGTTTCGTCTGAAGAACCGCAGCCCTTCGCAAGCTTCTCGGAAACGCCGTTCTTTTCAAGCCTCGTGATATTCGTGTGGTACTTCTGAATTTCAACAACAGCCCTGTCAGAACCTTTAACACCCTCAAGCCTTATGTAAAGCTTCTCATCGGTATGCTCAAAACAGCTTGTTACCCTTCCGGCTTTCACGTAGGCTTCAACCTCAGGCAGTCTGCTTTGGTCGGCATTTGCTATAACCATCATTTCCTGCTCCGCGTCCCCGAGCAGAACACCCATGGAAACAGCCGCCTCAATACCCACCATACCGCCCGAAGCAGGAATTTTAACGCTCTTAACGTTCTTAATCATATTGCCTGAAAGATACGCCCGAACTTCGTCAGGCACACCGCCAAGCTCCTCCGTCAGCTTTGCTCCCGCATAGGCAATGGCTATCGGCTCGGTACAGCCCTGAGCAGGGACAATTTCCTCAGACAGAATGCTGAGAATCTTCTCCGGCTCATTCATACCGCACTCCCCCCTCTTGCAAGCGCAGCCTGCGCTCAAAACTCAAAAATTTTTCGTAAAGTAAATTTTACACTATTAAAACAAAAAAGTCCCGTGAAAAATTCTCCTCTGCGAAAATATAACGGCGCGGGAGAAAATTCCCAAGCCATTTTTTGTTGTTTATATCCGTACGAAACACGTGTAAAAACTTTAAGAGGTCTTGTAATTGTAATTGCCTTTTATGGTAATTGTATTTTATCGTAATTGTTTTTTAGGTCATTGGTTTTTATGGTCATTGCTTCTTGGTTTTTCGCGTTTCCGAGCCAGCCGCAGGCAACGGCGACTGCTGTTGACGCCCGCAGTATCCTGTTTCCGAGGCTGACAGGCACAAAGCCTTCGGCAAGCAGGCGCCGTGTTTCTTCCGGCGTCCAGTCGCCTTCAGGCCCTATCGCGAGCGCCGTTTTTTCGCCGAAAGCTATCCGCGCAAGAGGCTGCGCGTTTTCAGCCAGCAAAGCGGCGTATTTTTCGGCGCATACCGCAGGGAAGTCAAATTTTTCAAACGGCACCGGTTCGTGCAAAACCGGCGGAGTCGCGGCTCCGCTCTGTTTTGTCGCTTCCGCAAGGATTTTGTTCCATCGTGTCATTTTGCCGCCTAGTCTGTCGGTTATTTTCGGTACGGAGCGTTCGCAGGCAAGCAGATATATTTCGCTGACGCCTGTTTCGGCGGCAAAGCGCAATGCTTCGTCAAATTGGTCGTTTTTCAGCAAAGCAAGCAGCAGTTGTATTTCGCGCGCAGCTTTTTTTTCTTTCGTGCGCGACAGTTCAACGGCACAGATTTCTTCCGTTTCGCAGTTTTCAAGGCGCAGCTCAATTTTTTCGCCGTCAAGCAGCCCTTCAACCACAGACCCGTTGTAACAGCGGCGCACTTTTACAAGATGTTTTGCCTGCTCTGCGTCAATTTTCCAGACGCCGTTTTCAAAGCGGCAGCTTTCAAGCCTTAATCTTGGCTGCGACACCCCACCAGTCTCCTTCTCTTTTTTCGGCAACGGGGACAAGCCCGTTTTCGTCAAGGATTTTCAGGAAGCGTTCCCTTTCGTTTTCCACCATGCCTGAAAATACCGCCGTTCCTTTTTTGCCTATGACTGCCGGAACGTCGCATATCATGGTTGAGAGCGGTTCTATGAGTATGTTTGCGAGAAGCAGGTCGGCCGTGTGGTCAAAGCCTTTCAGCAGGTCGCCTGTCGCGAGGTCGATTTTGCTGAGGTCAAGTCCGTTGAGTTCAAAGTTTTTGCGCACTTCGTCTATTACGGCAGGGTCTATGTCGCGGGCGTAGGCTTTCGCCGCGCCTTTTTTGACAGCGTATATCGTGAGTATGCCCGAACCCGTGCCTATGTCAGCGGTTGTAATGCCCGGCTTCGCGTATTCTTCCATGAAGCGGAGAACTATCTGCGTGCTTTCGTGATAGCCCGTGCCGAAAGCACAGCCAGGGTTGATGTAGAGCGGCATTCTGCCGGCTTCTTCCGTTCCCTTGTGCCACGGGGCGAGCACGACTATGTTTTCGCCTACGTTGAGCGGAGGGAAGGCTTCTTCCGCCTGCACGTTCCACGGCTGATTTTCAAGTTTTCCGAAGTCTTCGATTTTTATCTCCGGAAATTCTTTCATCGCGTCAAGCAGTTTGTTTTTCCAGTATTCAAGAGGTTCGTTGCTGCGATAGTACGCGCGCAGCGTAACCCTGCCCGACGCAAGCTCGTCAAATTCCGTTCCTATGCTTTCCGTGTTGTCCGTAAGCGAGAAGAGAACGTCGTCAAGCTCGCGTTCAGCGCTTAGTGTTACGTACCACCAGAATGAGTCCATCTGCGTCACCTTATTTCCGTTTCAGCTGTTTGTTCGGGCGGACGAACATTATTTCGTCAATGCCTTTTATGAGATAGTCGGGGATTATGCCTATTTTTTTGAAGCCGACGGATTCGTAGAGCTGTTTGGCGCGGATGTTGAAAGTACTTGTCATTATAAACATGTTCGGTGCACCGGACTGTTCTGCGAGGCCGATGAATACGGAGAGAAATTTTTTGCCTATGCCCATGCCGCGGTATTTTTTCTTTACGCCGAGCAGCGCAAGGTACGGAAGCTCCGCAAAACCTTCCATAAGCACAACCATAACTCCGGCGATTTCACCTTCCGCAGTGCGGGCTGTAAGCGTGTTGCCGTTTCTCGTCGCGGGGTCAAGCATAAAGGAGAGCGACTCAGGATGAGGTTTGAAATAGTGGTCATGCAGCGCTGAATCGTCAAATACCGGATACATTTCGGGAAGCATGGCTTCCGTCGCTTTTTCAATCGTTACGTGCAATGCAGTCACTCCTTAAATAAAACAAATTACCGAAATGAATAATGCAGAATGAATAATGAATAATTATTACTTCGCGCCACTCGCTTTTGTCTCTTCGCTCGCTATAAGCTTTAAGCTATAAGCGTTAAGCGTTAGAACCTTTTTTGTCCGTCATTCCGTGCTTGACACGGAATCCAATGTCTTTGGTCTTTTCTTTTCAAAGCCTTAAAAAGCCACTGGTCTGCACTTCCGCTACGCTCCATGCAGAAAGACAAATCTTTTTTTGCTTATCGCTTCCAGCTTACCGCTTATTGCTTATTCTTCACTTTGCATTTTACACTATACATTTTGCACTGGTTCTACAGCATCGTTATTCCGTATCTTTTTGTAAGCTCCGCGTACTGCTTTTCGGCTTCTTCGCGCGGACCTATGCTGCTCGTACAGCCTGTGAGAACAAAAATCTGCGGACTGCGCCCTATTCTTTGAAGTTCTTCGCACAGCTGGCTGATCGTTTCGTACACGCAGTAGTCCATCGCTTCGCCGGCAACAATTATTTTATTAAAACGCGAGACGTATTCAAGCAGTTCGGTGTTGTCCGTCCCGGGCTCGCAGTATTCGGGGCGCAGCGCCCCGTAAAATTCGGAGTAGGGTATCCTGCCTTTGCCAAATTTTTTGAAGTCAGCCCTGCGCACCGCGGAGAAGAAGTTTGCCATGTTTGAAAACTGCGGTTCTATCGCGCCTCCCACACTTGCTTCAAGGCAGTGGTACGGCCAGATGCAGAGCCGTTTTTTGCCCTGTTTTTCAAGCGCTTCAAGATATTCGGCGCTTTTTTCGGGCATCGTGCGCGGTGTCCAGCGTCCGGCGTTGAGGTCTTTTTTTGTTATTATGGTGAAGGGCACCGGTTCGTTTCCGTTTTCGTCCTGCCACCAGCAGGCATGAAATATCTGCATAGGTGAGTGGCAGTCGCAAGTTGCGGCAACCGCCGATATTTTTTCAATGTTGTCGTACATAAAGCGCGTCAGCCGTTCAGCGTCTTTTTTTGCTCCCTTTACGCCGAGCTCCCCGTCGTCCATGAAGTCAAGCTGCAGGTCAACAGCAAGAAGAAGCGTTTTTTCAGCGTCTTGATCGGCAGGCGGCAGGTTTTCCGCCGCGGCAAGCGCGAAAAGCTCCGCGGAGGATACGTGATTTTCCGCTTTGCCTATTGCCTGGACGTCAACTATCTGTTCAAATTTTGTTTTCATTTTTTTGCTCCCTCAGGTCGCGGGAATGTCTCCCCTGTCCGCCTATTTCAGCGGAAGCAGTTCTATGTTATCTATCGTCAGGTTAGTAAAGGTTGCCGCAAGCGGTACCTTGCCTTCTGACAGATTTTTGTATTCCATGAACATTCTGACGTACGCCCTGTGAAACGACTCGTTTTTTTCCGTGCTGATAACGGAGCGCAGTATAGGAAGAAGCTGTTTGTACACGTCCGGAACAGGAATGAACTCAGGTCCCTCAGAGGTAAGTTTTATCGTGTATATGAAAGAATAGCATCTTTTTCCGCTGAGGGTTGTTGCAGGTATGGAGGGCGAAATGTACAGCGCGCAGTTTTTCGGAGTGCGTATTTTTGTCGGCACCGCGTCCCAGCGCGTGTATTCGTACGGCGAGGAACAGACGTATATTTTCGCGAGTCTGCTGAGAACGCCTAGCCAGAGATGAATACCGGCCTTTTCGTTTTCGTTGTTGAAGGAGATACGCCAAAGAAGGTCAGGCGTTTTGTCGCCGTCAACGTCATAGAAAAATTTGCTGTCAGCAATGTACGACAGCCCGTCCAGCTGTCCTATTCTTCTTGATGCCTTCGGCGTACGGATCCAGGCTGAAACTATGTTGCCGTCCGCGTCCTGGTCGTAGGCAAGAGATACTGCCGGATTATTGACGCGCAGTATGTTCGTTTTGACTGCATCTGTGTTGTTGTTCGCGCCCGGAAGCAGTATCACTGTGACCGTCAGCACTATCAGAAAGACGGGAACAACAAGTATCTGAAGCTTTCTCGTGTGTTTCGCTCCCGCAAATCTCTTTGCCGCTTTTCTTGCATCATGCGACATTTTGGAGGAAAATACTTTCAGGCTTCGCGGAGTTTTCGTTTTTTCGCTTTCCGTCAATCCGTATTTTTTCGGATGTATCCCAAACATGTCATTTTCTCCTTTGGCAGTTCGTCAAGCATCTCTTTTACTGTTTTTTTCAGCAGAGGGTGCACAAAGCCGGGCGCTATGTCATTCAGCGGAACCAGCACAAAGGCTCTCTCGTGCATGTATTTGTGCGGAACAGTAAGCTTTTCGCCGGCAATAATTTCGTTCTCAAAGAACACTATGTCTATGTCTATTGTCCGCTGCCCCCAGCGTGTTTTGCGGAGCCTTCCGAGCATAGCTTCAATTTCGTTGATTTTTTCAAGCACTTCGTATGCGCCAAGTTCGGTTTCTATGCCGACGCACATGTTTAGAAATTTCGGCTGGGCGGTTATACCCCACGGTTCTGTTTCGTACACAGGGCTTTCTTCGGTTATTTCAAATACGTCAGCAAGCATTTCAAGCGCCTGCAAAAGCATTTCCGTCCTGTTGCCTTCGTTGGAGCCGAGCGAGAGCCACGCTTTACGCATTTTTCAAGGCCCCGCAAAAATCCGCCGCACGCCTGTTTGCCGCAACGTCGTGCACCCTGACGTATTCAGCGTTCTGCAACACACAGAGCGCCGTGGCTGACAAAGTGGCTTCCAGTCTTTCTTCCGCTTTCAGCTCCGCGCCGAGGAAGCGTTTTCTTGAAACTCCGACGAGCAGCGGAAGCCCGAAGCCGCGGAAAGCACATAAATTTTTCAGCAGATACAGATTTTGCTTTTCGTTTTTGGCAAAACCGAAGCCGGGATCAAGAATTATTTTTTCGCGTTTCAATCCTGTTTTCTCTGCAAGCTCTATCTTCCGTTCAAAAAAACTGTTTATTTCAAGCAGTATATTGTCATATTCACACATTCCGTCCATAGTCACAGACGTTCCGCGGCTGTGCGTGAGAACGTATCCCGATCCATGGTCGCGGCAGGCTTTCACAATGTTTTCGTCTGCAAGCCCCGATACGTCATTGATTATATCAGCACCTTTTTCAAGCGCCGCTTTGGCAACCGAAAAACGGGTTGTGTCAACGGATATTTTGACGTCAGGCAAAGCCGCGCGTATTTCGGGCAGAACTGCGCGTATTTTTTCAAGTTCTTCGCTTTCGTCCGTTCTTTCCGCTCCGGGGCGCGTAGATTCGGCTCCCAAATCAAGAAGGTCCGCACCCTCGGATACAAGCTGCTTTGCGCGGCTTACCGCGTCCGAAACTGCCGTTCTGCTTTCTGCATAAAACGAGTCGTCCGTGAGATTTATTATGCCTGCAATTTTTGTTCTGACACGCACAGCATCGGCAGAGCATTTTTTTATGTCGTCCGCAAGTTCAGGAAAACCCCACCACGGCATCTGTTTCAGCTTTCCGCAGACCGAGGCAAGCTGCTTTTTGTCCGCAAATATCAAAACCCTGCTTGCTTCCGCGCGGCAGTCAACCGCATGAGCGTGCACGGCGGCGTCACCGCCTGCGGAGAGCAGTTCCTGTTTCAGGATGTTTGCCGCGGCGCACGGCATTGAATCTGCGAGAAGTGCCAGAGTTTCGCGCCTGTTTTCAAAAAACGGCAGACTTGCCGGATTTGCACCAATTTTTTTCAGCTCTTCAGCCAGTTCGTCTTTGCTGTTTACAGAAATTCTGCAGACCCGCATCAGTTAAACTCCCTGACAAACGATATGCCCCGCAGATGTTCAACGCTATTTGATTTAATCAGCGTGTAGCCGCGTTCCGGCGTGTGCACGAGACAGGAACAGGAGGCATTGTCAAGATGTATGCGCCACATGTAAGGCTTGGCTATTCCCAGAGCCGCAGCTATAAGCGGTTTCAGCACGCCGCGGTGCGAAACAACCGCAATTCGCGCCCCGCGATGAGAGTTGACTATTCCGTTCAGCGCGGCAAACGCACGCGCCTGCACGTTGTCAACAGTTTCCGCACCCTCTATGTTCAGGCTTTCGGGATTTGTCAGCCAAAGCTTCCACATTTTGGGAAATTCTTTTTCAAGTTCGTCTTTCTTCCTGTTTTCCCAGACACCAAGCCGCATATTGTTAAAGCCTTCCCGTGAAATCACGGAAAGTCTGTGCGGCGGAGCTATAAGCTCCGCCGTTTCCAGCGCTCTTTTAAGCGGACTGGAGTACACGTATTCAAGACGTTCGCAGCAAAGAGCCTTCGCTACCGCTTTCGCCTGCAGACGCCCCGTTTCGTTCAGGGGAAAATCGACACGCCCGCGCAGACGGTTGTCTGCGTTGCCTTCACATTCGCCGTGCCTAACAAGGTATATCACTGTCGGCGTGTCCACAGGGCATCTCCCCTTTCTTTAACTGTCTGACGTTATATTATATAAAATTTGCGTGATATTGACAAAGTTTTTATCTTTTTGAAAAACAAAAAACGGCAGGAGCGATCCTGCCGTTGACAAAGTCTGTGTTTAGTGAAATTTTCCGCCGCGTCCGCCGCTGTCTTCAAATATTTCGTAAAGCAGACCTTTGTCCCTGTCCCAGCCGTATTCGCCAAAGCTTGTTATGCAGCCGTAATTGTCAAGATAGATATATCTGCGGGTTTCAGCTATGCTGTGGGAGAGCTTGCCCTCATATCTCGGAAGGAACGGCAGTTTTCCGCGTATTTTTTTGACCGTCCAGTCTCCGCCGAGTCCGGTTTTCGCAATCACATTGTCTATTATCGCTTTGACTTCCGCCGGCGTTTCTTCAACAAACATTACTTTGCCGTACGCGGATTCGCCGAACTGCTGAAGCAGAAGCGCCGCGCCCCAAATTGTGTTTTCATTTGCTGAAAGCTCCTGAACCGCGGCAAAAAGCGCGTCTATCGCCATAAACTGGCGCGGTCTGCGAAAATCGGGGCCGGTAAGGTCTCTGACCTGCTCCCATTTTCCAGGATTGCCGTCGGGGAACATGGTGTTGACGAGCGTCATGGCTATTTTTGCTCTCTCTGCGCCTTTAGTGGTCCAAAGCTGTTTCCACAGCCCGAATTCCTCTTTTTCGCCCGCTTTGAGATTTGAGTATGCGTGCAGTACTTTCGCACCATCCTGAGCGATTTTAACCCTGTTTGCAGCCCACATAACCGTTGTGTCCCAGCTGTCTGCCGCAAAAGCAAAGGTTGCGAACGAAAGAACTATAAGAAGCGCCGCTAAAATTTTCTTCATATCTGTCACCCTCCGTTTCAGATTTCCTGTCTACGTCAGCATTGTATTGCAAAATCGCTGTTTATGCGTACGTAATTTTACTGATTTCTGCCCAATAAACAGAGTTTTTATTTGCCGTTTACCGTAATTTCTCTTTCCCAGAAGCCACCCTGCCATTCTTTGAATACAGCTTTGTCGCCAAGAATCTTCCAAAATTTCACGGTTTCTCCCGTCTTGCCGAAGATGTTTATTTGAACGCTGCCACCCTTTTTGAACGGCACAAACCACGCAAATTTTCCGGTGCTTACGTCTGCCTTTGTCACCGGCTCTTTGTCGCAGCCGGCAAACGAAATTATTGCCACTCCGCAGCTTTTGTAACCTCTTATGAAGGCTGACACGGCTTTTGCCTGAGCTTCGACTGTTTCACAGCCGTCCAGACAAGTGCGGCAGAATTTCGCAGCTCCGAGCAGAGGGTCTCCTGAATACATTCCGGAAGCCGCCGCGCCTATGCGCTCGAGCACTTCAAATTCCGTCCGTTCCGCATACGGCGCGGTTTCCCTGCGCAGCGCCGCAAGCAGATCGTCCTTGCCGTTTGAAAGCTGCCGGCAGATTTCGTCGTAAGGCTGAGGCAGTTCAGAAATTTTTTCCTGCTGTTCGGCTTCAGGCAGCGCCGAATGTCCGTAGACAGCCGTCTGCACTTCTTCTGCGGCAAAAACCGGCAGGGACAGTGCGCAAATCAGCAGTACAGCAAAAATATTTTTTTTCATCTTTTTTACTTCCTTTTTGGCAGTTATAAAAATTACCCGGTAATTGTCTTATTCCTTTTCTGCCATTTTTTCAACGAGCTGCGCCGTTTCACCGAGCGCGTAGGAGTCAATTTCTTCAAGCTGCGTTTCTTCCGCAGGAAGCGCCTGAATACGCTCTTTTGCCTCACGCACTTCGTCAAGGATTCCGAGCGTTTCGTAGCATTCCTCAAGGGCTTTGATTTCCTTTTTGTCCTCAAGCCGGTCTGTCAGGTAGCAGAAAAGAAACGCCGGCACTGAAATCGTCGTTATCCTGCGCTCGCTTGAACACCAGGGAACTGCAAGATAGTTGGCGTACATTGCCGTAAGTTCCTCGTCTTCGTCAGCGTTATCGTCCTCCGGCATATCCCATATCCCGAGCAGAAGGGTCGGAACGTCAGGCGCCAGCGACATGGCATAAAGCATTGCATCACGCACTTCTCCGGCGTCCGCTCCCGTTTCAAGCATTGCCATGACGCGCGCATGCTCGCCCATTACAGACGGTTCGTCTTCGTCTTCAAGCATGCGGAAAATATCGTTGTACATCTGAAGGTCAAGCATACAGCGGTAAATCAAGTCGCGAGCGGGGAAAAATTCCTCTTTTTTGTCAAGCTGCAGCAGTTCCCTGCCAAGCTCCAAAGCCTGTTCTTCCCTGTCAAGGTCAGGATTTTCGTCGTCAGCCCAGGCAAGCGACAGATAGCTCTGCGCAAGGTTAAGCAGCATTGAGCCGTACACCTGCGCATCCCTGCTGTCGGAAACAGAAGGCATTGCGTCCATCGCCTGCACGTGTGCGCGCTGTTCTTCAAGCGCGTCTTCCAGCAGCTCAAGATTGTCCACAGCCTCATCTATGTCCATTGATTTCCAAAGGGCAAGCCTACCGCAGGCATTCTTCGGGTCAAGTTCAAGAATTTTTTCCGCGGTTTCTCTCAGCTCGTCCTCCGTATCCGCCGTATCAAGGCGTTCGTAAAGCTCCGTAAGCTGCAAAACTTCGTCTTCGGTCATAGCAGTACCCCCGTTCGTTTAACCTGTTTATTATACTCTAAATCCGAAATGTTGGAATATCTCCGGCGCAGTAATTTTATTTCCCGCTGTTTTTCTGAAGCTGCTCCGCAAGCGCTTTCCAGGCATAAGGCTGTTCATGTCCTTTGCGCCAGCAGGCTGCCCCCGCAAGGTTAAATTCTTTAATCAAAGCCGCCCTTTCCGCAAGCGATTTTGCATTCTCAACCCAGACCTTGATTTTCTGTCCTTTTTCGCTGAATTCGTAATAGTCCTGCTTTTTGTCCGCAAGCCACACCGGCACAAGCTTGTGTTTCCGTATGAGTTCGTCCGAATCAGGCATAGTCAGGGTGGAGCCCTTGACCTTTTCTTTTCCGTTAGGAAGCGGGGTGCATACCCAGCGGCGCATATAGAGAGGAACGCCGAGCAGCATTTTTTCCGCAGGAACGCCCTCCTGAAGCGTCAGGTAAAGTGCGTATTTCGTCCACGGCAGGTCAGCTACGGAACCGGCGGTCGGACAGCCTGCCCAGTGCTGGTCATACGTCATGACCATAATGTAGTCAACAATGGAACTGAGCGCTTTTCTGTCGTGGCTTTTTGACATATTGGTATTCGCCGGCTTGTGCACGTCAACCGAGACGACGAGACCCGCTTCTTTCAGGTACGGCGCCGCTTCGCGGAGCAGTTGTGTGAACGCGTCCCTGTCCGCCACATCAATCTTCTCAAAATCAAAGTTGAAGCCGTCAAGCCCGTAGAGTTTTGAAAATGCAAGAAGCTGTGCAGTGAACAGCTTTCTTGCCTGCGCACTGCGCAAAAAAGCCTTTGTCAGCAGCGGTCTGTTAAAGCTGTTTGACACCAGCGCCCATACTTTCATTCCTCTTTTGTGCGCTTCAGCGGTATAAGCCGGAGACGTTATGTTTGAAACAAATCCGTCTGCGCTTTCAAGGTTGAACCATGTCGGAGAGATGACGTCAAGCCCGTTAATTACAGGCTCTGACGCAAGCTCTGGACTGTACGACGTGACGTATTCCCACGCCAAAATTATGGGCTGTTGCAGCCCTGTTGTGCTTTTCGCAGGAAAAGCCGCTATTTCTTTCGGAAGCACGCGGACGCAGGGCTGACCGTTTGACGTTTCAACAAAACAGCCTGTCAGTTTTTCAAGACCGGAAACGTTGATATATTTTATTTTCTGCACTTCGGCAGCCCTGAAATGGAGCCTGAGCGTATTGCCGGCAAGCTGTTCCAAAGATGGAATTCCGAAAACTGCGGCGGGGTTCTGTACCGTAATGACAAAACCTTTTCCGTCAAGAACGCTTTCAAGCACCGTTCCGGTTTTTTGCAGGGCAGCAGCTTCAATCCACAAATCGCCTGATTTGCTGAAAGCCGTCGTATTTATTCTTCCGCCGTCCGCGGTAAGAATATAGGACTGAAAGAGTTTTTCGTCCTTAGCAAAACAGCACGCAGCAGAAAAAATCACAGACAATACCGCCGTAAAAAAAATAAATTTCTTCATTCGTTTTTCCTTCCTAGTGTCCACCTTTACTATACAACCTTCAATTGGTCATTGGTAATTGGTAATTATCTTTACCAGCCGCTTCCGCCGCCGCCTCCGCCGCCCCCGCCGGAGAAACCTCCGCCGCCGAGTCCCGAGCCCCAGCTTCCGCCGAGACTGCCTGCGCTGTCACCCTGCGAAACGGGAACTGCCGCCGAGCGGACGCTGTTTCCGAAGGTGCCCGTAAAATCGCGCGGAATCCAAACTACGCTTCCGCTGTACCACCGCGGTTTATAGGCGGCATCGGCAAGCACACCGCTGAAACGGTCAGCCCACGTTTCCGCAACGCCGAAAGCAAGCGCGTAAGGCAGCAGTTTTTCAAAAAGCTGCGGCGTTTCTTCCGGAGAATTAAGCATTTCAAGTCTGTCTTTTTCTGCCGCCGTCATGTACATTTTCAGACCTTCAGCGGCAGCGTACAGTTCGGCGCCGCGTTCGTTCCTTGCCTGCATGAGCGGACGAAAGACCGAAACTGCGGCGCAGGACGCGCTGAAAACAACAAACGGAAGCGGGTTGTTGCCAAGAGATGAAACAATCAATGCGCCGATTCCGGCAAAAACAATCTGTAACAGAATGCGGCGGAAAAAAGTCCCAAAATTGAGCTGTCCGGGCTTTTTGCCGCGCTGCATTGCTGTCAGGAACATAATAACACCGCCGATGCCGCACGCAAACATATCCAGCGGAAAAAACTCGTCGCTGCGAAAATAAAGCAGCGCGACACCCAAGACATAAATCAGGGCAGCCGCGGAAAACGGGGCAGTGTTGCTTTCGCAAAGCCTGCCAAGCTGCTGTCTGCACGCCATTTTAACGCTGATTTCCGCAGCGTTAAGCGTTTCATACTGTTCGCAGGACAAATCAATCGTATCACAGTTATCAAACAGTCTGCTGTACAGCTGTCTTTCGTCTTCTGTCAGATTTTCGGGCAAAGTATCAGTTTTATGCAGAATATAACTGACCGGAGTTTTAAAAATCAGTTTCCGTTCCCCGCCGGTCCTCTCGATCGTGAGCGCTCCTTTAACCGCAAGGTCTACGATATCCGCGGAAAGCAGCGTCCTGTCGTCAAACTCAAGCTTTTCGGCATAGCTCAGCGCCGCGGGCGATATTCCTTCAGGAGCATGAAACAGCGGTATCACGGGCTTAACAGGATCCCGTCCCCAGCGGTTCCATGCGTAAAAAAGCCAGCCGAGCACCGCAAGGAAAACCAATATTCCGATAACGGAATGTGTTTTCGGATCGTCAAGCTTAGGAAGCGGCGGCTGAGCAACAATTCCCTTTTTCCAGCCGAAAGCAACCGTAAGCCCCTCTCCGGGAAGCAGCGTGCGGACTGTCTGAACGGAATTTTCCGCAGTAAGCTGCGCATCGTTTTTTGCGCCCTTCTCCCCATAGCTTCCGACGTACCATTCAATCGCAGTAAAACCTTTTCCGAAAGCTGTTTCCGGCAGCTGTACCGCACAGGAAGCCCTGCGTATCGGGAAATCCCATTCGTTTCCCGTTACGTTCCAGTAAAGCTCGTCATGGTCATCGAAGAAACCTATTTCACCCCTGACGGTGTAAAACAGAGTAAAAACGTGTACGCCGTGCGGTATAACGGCGTCCGCGCTTCCTATGCGAATCAGGCACTCGCCGCCCGCACGTTCGACAGAGCAGGGTAGCTTTTCCCCGTCCAAAAGCACTCCGTCAAGCGCAAAACCGACAGGACGCCGGCGTCCCAGAGCATCGGTGCGCACGACAGGAAATTTCCTGATTATTCCGTGCGTTACGCTCACGTTTTCAACGTTTATCCTTATGCTTTCCTTAACGCGGATATCGCTGTTTTTCTGAATTGAAACAAGCTGGCTGTAATCAAGAATTTCCTCAGCCGCGAAAACCGGCAGAGGAGAAAGCAGAAACAAAAACAACACGGACAAAACGGCATACAGTTTTTTCACGTTACGATCTCCGGGTATGCTGCGGCTTTTGGCATGCGCTGAACGCCGCGTATTTTCTGCTCTTATTATACATTATCACAGGAAAAATTAGCAGTGTTATTGAGTATTTCTTATTTGTGAAATTTTGAACAATTTTGAACAAAAGTTAAAAATAATCAAACGCAGTTGACAAAAATAAAAATACTGATAAACTTTGGAACTGCTTATCTGCGGATAAGAGAAAGGACAGGATACAGATGGAGAATCTGGAACTTCAGAAACTGCTTACGGAACGTATGCAGACCATGCCGAACAAAGCGCGCAGGGTTACTGAATATCTGCTTTCACATATGCGCGAAGCCTCGTATCTCTCAATAGGGGCAATCGCCGAACAGCTTAACGTGTCAAAAGCGCAGCTCGTCAGAGTTGCGCAGAATCTCGGATTCAAAGGCTACTCAGAGCTTAAGACGGCAATTCAGGACTGCGTACTTGAACAGATCAATCCATCGGCGCTTCTTGCGCGTGCGCAGCATTCCGACAACAGTGTTGAAGAAAGCATATATCACGCCGAACTGGTGAACATTGAAGATACGATGAAACAGATTACGGACAAGGACGTTGACTATTTCTGCGACCTGCTTTCAAAGGCAAACAACATTTACTGCGTTGGCTGGGGAATATCCTCCCTTGTGATGGAAATGCTTCAGCTCAGGCTCACGGTAATGGGCTGCAAGGCAACGCTTTTCCGCAGGGGCGGACTTACTCTCTGGGAACAGATGCGCTGCGTCAGAAAAGGCGACGTAGTCATAACGTGCGAACTTCCAAGCTATACAGTCGAGGTAAGCGAAGCGATAGAGATAGCCGTACAAAACAGCGCAAAAATCGTTACCATAAGCGATTCACCGGCTGCACCCGTGTGCCGCTCCGCAAATCTCAGCTTCTTCGTGTCAGCTTCAAGTCCAACCTTCGGAAGCAGCATTATCGGACCTCTTTTCCTTACGCACATACTTACTTCGGCTCTTGCCATATCGCTTGGCGAAACCGCCAAACAAGCGCTTGACAAACAGGCTGAATTCCTGCATGACGAGCGTATTTTCCACCCTATATTCGGGTTGAAATATTAATTCTGAGAACACGCAAAAACGACTGGCTGATGCCGGTCGTTTTATTTTCACAAACTGTTGAATAAAGTTCTGTCTTTATGGGGAACAAAATAATCTGTTCAATTTTCGTCCGTATCCTAATACCCTCAAAAAAAACAGTCTCCCCTGCGGGAGACTGTAAACGCATACTGCGTAATTAACGTTTTGAGAACTGTTTGTTGGCTCTTGCTTTCGGCTGTCCGACTTTTTTGCGTTCGACCATTCTCGGGTCGCGTCTGAGCAGACCGGCTTTTTTAAGAACCGGACGAAGTTCCGGATTAAATTTTATGATAGCTCTTGCAAGACCAAGCGAAACCGCGCCTGACTGTCCTGTAAGACCGCCGCCGTGCACGTTGACAAATACGTCTATTTTGCCTTCGAGACCTGCAACGGCAAGCGCTTCCTTAGCTTTTGACGCCCAAATCGGACGCGGGAAATAATTTTCTACTTCGCGGTTGTTGATAAGAAACGCACCTGCGCCTTCACGAATGCGAACGCGTGCAATGCCGTTCTTTCTTCTGCCTGTGCCCCAGATAAAGGCCGGAGCCGCCGTTTTCTTTGCTGCCATAACCTTATCCCCCTGTCCTACTTAAGCTCTTCAGGCTGCTGTGCCGTATGCGGATGCTCAGGGCCTGAGTAGACTTTGAGTTTGCGATACATGTCACGACCGAGTTTCGTTTTCGGAAGCATGCCTTTAATAACTCTCTCGATAAGGTGCTCAGGTTTGCGTTCAAGCACTTCTTTGTAGGTCTCTGAACGGAGTCCGCCCATGTAACCCGTATGGTGTTTGAATGTTTCCTGATCAAGCTTTTTGCCGGTAAGACCGATTTTTTCGGCGTTTACGATTACCACGAAGTCGCCCGTGTCAACGTGAGGCGTGTAGGTCGGTTTGTCTTTGCCCATAAGTATGCGGGCTGCCTGTACTGCAAGACGGCCGAGGTGTTTGTCTGTTGCATCTATAACGTACCATTTGCGTTTAACTTCTTCACCTTTGGCCATGTAAGAACGTGTTCCCAACATGTTGTTTCCTCCTAAATGAAGCTGCTTTTTTCTGTTTTATTTCCAAATCTTCTTTCTCCTTCCTTTACATGGCGATTGCGAAGGTTCGCCACCGGGAAGGCGCCTGCCGTTAACGTGGGAAAAACGGCTGACGGAAGGAAGTTTTTTGGCTTTTTATCTGCTAACGGATAATCAGCTGGAGTATCGAAAGAACCATGAATGCCGCAATGAGTCCGGCTGTTGCTTTGTGAAGCCCGCTCATGCGCTGCCATGTTCCGTTGCCGCTCATATCAGCCTGCGTACCGCTGCCGAACGCGCCTGTAAAACCGCCGCTTTTTCTGTGCTGCATAAGCACGACCGCAATAAGAGCTATGCAAACTATGACGTGAATCACTGTCAATACTGCTTTCATACGTAGCACCTCCAAGAATGCAAACCGCCCGGACTGCCTCCAAGCGATAATACTCCAAGTTACATACAAGGGAATATTATACACTTTTTTGTGCATCGCGCAAGAACTTTTTTTATTTATTTTCCTGCTCTGAAAATCTGGACACCGCTTCTGGTTTCAGTACGGTTAAACCGCATAAAAAGCTGTCTGAGTGCCGCAAGTGCCTTTGCCCTGTGAGATATTTTTTCCTTTACCCCAGCGCCGAGTTCGGCAAAACTTTTATCATAGCCGTCCGGAATAAAAACAGGGTCATAACCGAAGCCGGAATCCCCCCGCGGTTCCTCTGCGATTTTTCCGCCGCAGTAGCCCGTAACCGACAAAGGCTGTGCGCTGCCCGTAAAGACCACCGTCAGACACGCCACAAAACGCGCGTTTCTGTTTTCTCTGCCCTTAAGTTCGCCAAGCAGCCAGTCTGTCCTGTCAGCGTCGCTGCCTGAAACTATTCTTGCGGAATTTATTCCCGGCAGTCCGTCCAGCGCTTCAACTTCAAGTCCGCTGTCATCGGCAAGTGCGGCCATTCCTGTCGCCTCTGCCCAGGCTTTTGCCTTGAGCAGCGAATTTTCGGCATAGGTTGAACCCGTTTCCTCAACGTCAAGCTCTGGAATAAGCTCTTTCCCGAACACAAGCTCAATACCGGCAGGCGCCAGAGCTTCTTTCATTTCTTTGTATTTGTTTGCGTTTCCGCTGGCAAGCACTACTTTCATGCAAACAGTTTCTCCTCGTATTCCGTCAGTTCAAGCGCTTCACGCTGGAGTCTCTGAAGCTCGGACACTCCCTTGCCCGCAAGTTCCGTGAGCCGGTGCAGTTCGTCCGGGGAGAACACCCTTCCTTCGCCCGTGCCCTGAATTTCTACAAAATCACCGTGACCCGTGATGACAAAATTTGAATCCACTTCTGCCGAAGAGTCCTCCGCATAGCAGAGGTCAAGCATCGGGACACCGAGCACCATACCGCAGCTTACGGCGGCAATCTGCTCTTTAAGCGGTATTTTTACAAGTTTTTTTTCTCTTTCCATTGTGCGAAGCGCGTCAAAAAGCGCTACAAAACCGCCGGTTACCGATGCGGTGCGCGTACCGCCGTCAGCCTGCAGGACGTCGCAGTCTATCGTTATCGTGTATTCGCCAAGCTCGTCAAGCTTGACAGCCGCACGGAGAGAGCGCCCTATAAGCCTCTGAATTTCCGTACCGCGGGAATTCGGCCTGCCCTTGCTGATTTCACGGCTGTTTCTTTCCTTTGTGGCGCGCGGAAGCATTGAATATTCCGCTGTCACCCAGCCCTGTCCCATACCGCGGAGAAAAGGAGGCACCTTTTCTTCCACCGAAGCCGTACAAAGCACTCTTGTATTCCCGCACTCTATGAGACAGGACCCTTCCGCGTACATATTGCAGTTTCTTTCAAGCTTTACTCTGCGCAGTTCGTCCGCCGCGCGTCCGTCAATTCTCTTCATGTTAAAGCTCCCACTGTTCGGACAGGTCAACAGGCTGCGTTACACCAGGCTGGCGGCTGTTCACATAAAATTTTATCTTTTTAACGGAGAAATTTTCCTTCAGTATGGAAAGCATACCCGTTATCAACGCCGCCGCCTGTTTTTCACCCAATTTGGACATATTGTTTTCAAAATCTCCGCCAAGATTGAGGTACAGCAGATTGTCGCTCTTAAACAGATTCAGGATTGTCACGTCCGAAGAGATAATTCCGGCTTCTTTCAGGTTTGCGAAATACATTTCAAGCAGTTTTTTCATATCCTGTTCGACAGTTCCGCGGGAAATTTCAACGCTGCGGACGGAAAAATCCTTCCCGTTCGGAATAAACAGCTTGTATTTTGCGGTTCCGTCACTTTTTGAAACAGGCGTCTGTTTTTTCTCCTGTTCCTTTCCGCTTTTCTGAAACTGAGCAGTTCCTTTTTCCGCAGCAGGCCTGTCTTCATGCCCCATAACACCGGCAAGGTAACCTGTCCCGTAATATCCCGCGGCGAATATAGCCGCAAGGAAAACGAGCATTGCCAGAATACGGACAGCCAGCGGCGTACGCGGAGGTTCGCTGTCTTCGTCGTAATCGTCCTCCGTGCCGTCTTCAAAGAGCCTGCCTTCGGTTTCTTCAAAGGCAGCTTTTTTCTTTTTCTTTCTTCCGCCGAACAGGCTTCCCTTGTCAGCGTCTTCAAAACGGCTGCGCGGCGCTTCCCCGTATTCGTCGTCCGTATCGTCAAAATCGTCGAACAATCCGCCGTTCTGCTCGCTGTATTCCGGATCGAAACGGCTGTATCGTCTTTCAGGCATTTTCTATCCCTCCCGTTGTTTTAAAACCGCTGTACGTTTCCAGCCGGTTTAAAGTTTAACGTGCGTCTGTATATAATCAACTATACCCTGCGCAAGACTGCTGACAAGGCGTTCCCTGTAGGACGCGCTGTTAAGCCTTGCCGCGTCTTCAGCGCTGCTGAGATAACCCATTTCCACCAGCACGGCAGGCATTCCCGCTCCGCGGAGAACAAAGAACGGCGCCTGGCTGACTTTTCTCATCTGCAGTCTGTTTGCTTTAATTTTCTTGTTCATTGATTCTATCAGCTGCGTGCTCTCGTTTATTTTGTTGTTCTGCTGCATGTCTCCGAGAATTTTAAGCAGCAGTCTTGTTTTTTTGTCAGCGTTTTCCAGAGCGGCGACAGAGCTGACATCCTTACTGACTTCCTTGTTTTCTTCAATGGCAAGGCGCAGAGAATCTTTGTCGCGCGGCGAAGCCATGAGGTATATTTCTATGCCTTTCGTGCTGTCACTCGGCTTTGGAAGCGAATTGCAGTGGAGAGAAACAAAGACGTCAGCGTTGTGTTTGTTCGCAAACGCCGTACGCTCCTGAAGCTTGAGGAAAACGTCCGTACTGCGCGTGTACATAACGCTGGCACCGTAATCTTTGAGAACTTTTCCAAGCTCGGTTGCAGCCTTCAGGTTTATGTCCTTCTCGCGGACACCGTGTCCCAGAGCCCCCGGGTCATGCGCTCCGTGTCCGGCGTCAATGACTATAACCGGACGGCGTTTTTTTGTAAAAACAGTTTTGGCGGTGCCGGCGGAAGCTGCCTGAACTTTTTCGGCGTTTTTTTCAACAGGCTGTTCTGCTGTCTTTTCGGGCTCCTCTGTTGTCTGTTTCTCCGGCTTCGGTGCGGCGGTTTCTTTCGCCGCTGCCTTTTTTTCGGCAGCTTTATCAGGAACGGTTTTTGTACCGGCGCCGGCAGTTTCTTTCACCGCCGGTTTCGTAAGTTTGCTTTCTGTTTCGTCGGAACGTTTTGCGTCTTTAGTCCCGCCGGCAAGCGAAATACCGGTTTCCAATGCTGTAGTTATCTCAGCCTTAACTGAAGATTTTGCCGTACTGCCGGAAATATTTTTCTTTTCTTTCTTTTCGGAAAACGAAACTGACGCGTCAATTCCCGCACTGCGGCACAAATTGTTGAAAAAATTTTCCGCAGATTTATATTCTGCCCACCAGTGCCCGTCCGCAAAACGGGCAGGAGCGCCGAACATGCTTACAACACCGTTGACGCGCGCAATTTCAGACTTGTCCCACACCTCGGCTTTTTTGCCGTTCAGAATAAATGCAGTCCCCTCCGATATATCTTTCCTTTCACAGCCAAGCAGCTGTGCCACTGTGTCAAGGGCGGCATACGTCCGGTTCGCCTCAGTCTTTGCCGGAACCTCGCCTTTGTTTACACCCTTCACAAACAGAGCTATTTCCGAAGCACAGCATGCGGAAGCCAAAACCAGCAGCAGAAACACCACCGCGAATATTCTTGTAAAAAAAGCCGTTTTCTTCATCGCTTCAACCTCTTTTACTTTCCGGCAACCGTTATGTTTTCAACAACGAGGGCGGCTGCCGAAACGGCGTCAAAAAACTGCACGTCGGAGCCCACCGCAGTTATGTTTTTCAGAAAATCAAACAAATTCGAGGCAATGGTTATGCCGCTCACGGGGCGTGTTTTCTCACCGTTTTCAATCAGCAGTCCCTTAGCACCGACGGAAAAATCTCCGCTGACAGGGTCAATTGTATGCAATCCCATAAACTCCGTGAGGTATATGCCTTTTTTAAGCGACGCTACAAGCGCCTGCTCCGTCTCGCCGCCGCCTTTCAGCACAAGATTTGAGCAGCCCGTGTTCGGCAGCGTTGAAAGTCCGCGGACACAGTTCCCTGTCGATTTTACCCCGTCCTTGTACGCGCTCTGAAGATTGTACAGATAATTCTTCGCTATGCCGTTTTCTATAAGCACGGTTTCGCCGGTCGGAACACCTTCGGAATCCCAGCAGGAGGTTCCTGCCTTCCATGGAATCCGCCCGTTGTCTGAAAGGGTAAAGCATGCCGAAGCAACGGCTTCTCCAAGCTTGCTTTTCATCATGGATCTGTTCTTCTGAATATCCGTCGCACAGAACAAATCGCCGGTAATTTCAATAAGCGATGCCGCTGCTTCCGGTTCCAGTACTATCGTGTAATTTCCCGTCTTCACAGGAGAGCCCCCGAGAGCCGAAACAGCGTCCGAAACGGCGCGGAGCGCCGTTTTTTCAACGTCAAGCTCGCAGAGCCTGTGCGAATCCATGCCGTAGCCGCCCATCTCCGTACAGCCGTTCTGCTGTGCGAGGACTACAGCCTCGCAGCTTGCGGAACTGCCTCTCTCCCAGCCCGAAAGCCCCTCTGTCGAAGCGTAAAAATCGCTGCCCCGTCCGTCCTGCCAGACAACTGCGCGTACGGAAATTATCCTGCTGTCCGCGCTGCCTGCCAAAGCCGTAAGCTGCCTGCAGCTTTCCATTCTCTGCTGCGCTGTTATTCTGTCTATTTCAGGGTCAATCCGCAAGATTTCGGGGTCGGCAAAAAGAGGTTCGCCGCTATAAAGAAAAACGCCTTCTTCCGGCTCGGCTGACCCTGCGTTTGAAAGACTCCAGTCAAGCAGTTCGGAAACGGAAGCCTTGTCAAACTTGTCGCCGCTTGCGGCACCCTGCCGTCCGCCACCGAGCAGCACGCGGACGCCGAGCGCTGAACTTGCGCCCGAAATGCACTCCTCAACCTCTCCGTCTTTAAGCGAAAGACTGTTTCCCTCACCCTCGGAATACGCAACCTCGGCGCCTTCTGCGCCCCTGCGCTTTGCCTCGGTAAGCAGCCAGTCGGCAAGAGCCTCTATATTTTCCCTGTCCGCCGGTTTCCAGTTCATTATATCGAAAGACCGAGCCTCGCCCACGGCAGTAAATTTTCGTCAACGTCTATGCCAAGCTGAATAGTCTGCCCGGGGTGTCCGTGGAAATCAGATCCGGCAGTCGGGTACAGGCCAAACCGTTTGGCTTCCTGCATGTAATCGTAATTCTGATACACGCTGTTCTTGGAATATTTTGCCTCAATTCCCCAAAGACCGTAGTCCTTGAGCCTGCAAATCAAATCTTCAAAATCCCTGCCAGTCAGCTTCGTCTGCGCAGGGTGGGCAAGCACCGGAAGCCCTCCGGCTTCAATGATGAGCTCTATGCACTCGCGCGGCGTCAGTCTTTCTCTCTGCACGTAACCGGGGGTCCCCACGCTCAGATATTTTGCAAAAGCCTCGCCGATTGAGCTGACGTAACCCTTTTTCATAAGTGCGCGGGCAATATGCGGAC
Source organism: Candidatus Equadaptatus faecalis (assembly GCA_018065065.1). Classification (NCBI taxonomy): domain Bacteria; kingdom Thermotogati; phylum Synergistota; class Synergistia; order Synergistales; family Synergistaceae; genus Candidatus Equadaptatus; species Candidatus Equadaptatus faecalis. Next base: position 35,150 of record JAGHTZ010000039.1, read on the forward strand.
GCGCGATGACAAAACCGTGCGCCTCGGCGGCAACGTCGGCATAAACTATATCCAGTCCGTGCTCGCGAAGCTTGCGGCATATTTCAAGATTGCGCTGGTTTCTGTGTTCGCGGATAAACTCAAGTCTGCGCTCAAGCGCACGCGTTCCAGGCTTCAGTCTGTAACCGAGAATATGCAGCGTATAAGGAGCTTCCGCCGAAAGTTCTACACCGTTCAGCGACTGAACTCCGTGTCTGCGGCAGGCTATGTCAAAATCAAGCAGACCGTCCGTAGTATCGTGGTCAGTCAGCGTAATAAACGTCAGTCCTCTTGCTTTCGCTGCGCAGGCAAGCGCATCCGGCGTATAGGTGCCGTCCGAATATATACTGTGTACGTGCATGTCAATTCGTATCATATCTGCCTCCGTCAGCCGTTCCGTTTCGTTCGCTTAAATTACCAATTTACAAATTACCAACTGCAACTCGTAATTATTCTTTCGCTCTCAGCGCGTAAACCGCCTGTGCGGTTAAAGCCGCAAGCAGGGAAAGTTTGTCCCTGTCCTCCGTCGAAAAAAACGACGGTATGCGTGAATCTATTTCAATTACGCCAAGCACCTCGCCGCAGACAGTCATAGGCGCGGCTATCAGCGAACGCGCCTCCCTGTAAAGCGGCAGGTCCTTCTCAAAAACAACCGAAACGCGCCGATAAGGAATCATTCCGGCATAGCATTTCCAGACAATTCCGCCTGCCCTGTTCAGCTTCCGCATCGCTTTGCCATCGTGTTCCGGAAGATACAAAAGCCCGGAACCATCAGCAAGAAGCACAAAAACTTTGCATGAAGGCAGCATCCTCTGAAGAAGCGCATGGGCTTTCCATGCAGCCTCCGCATCGCTCGCGCAATAGGATAAAACGTCCGCGAAAGCGCTCATTTCGGGGAACACGGCGCGCATCATATCGCGGTAATACCGCACAAAACCACAGGCAACGCACATAACCACCAAAAGCAGGACAACGTCCGTCCAACTGAAAATATCCGTCAATGAACCGGTCAGCGCAACCGCCGAGCATATCACAAGATTGGTTCTGTGTGCCCATCTGCCGAACGCTGTCAGTCCGAGAAATGACGAAACAAGCACCAGCGCAAACAGGGAAACGGAACTGCACGCCGCCGCCGCATAACTTCCGGCAAGCAGAAAAGCAATCCACGCAACCTGCGCCCAAAAACCTTTGTGTATGAAAATAACAGACTTTCGCGCTGACGGCCTTTCAGTCTGCTTCTTTTTTCTAAATCCAAGCCTCATCAAACAAATGTTTCCCATCCAGTGTTAAAATCGAAATCCCCTCAGCGTCAGCCACCGCCACGGACGCCGGCTGTGTTCCCAAAGGACGCGACGCAGAACCGGGGTTGACAAAAATCACGTCTCCGAGTCTCTCAAGCTTTGCAACGTGCGTATGGCCGGAAATCACAAGAGACGCGCCGGCGTTTGCGGCATCGCGCCTGAGCAGCGCCGGATTATTCCCGTGCGCCATGGCGACAATTCTGCCGTTCCAGTCCACCGAAACAAACGGCTGAAGAACAGGCAGAAGCAGCTCCTGATCGCTGAAACGGTCACAATTGCCCATCGCGGCAAAAATTTCGCAGGAACAGGCGTTTATCTCATTTGCCAGACTGTCCGTCACAAAAGCTCCGTCGTAATTGTGCATCAGCACGTCACCGGCATGAAAAATCGCTCCGCAGTCGGAAAAAAGCTCAACAGCCTTTCTCCATGCCGCAGTATCGCCGTGTGTATCAGAGATAATACCTATCTTCCCGCATTCGAGCCTAAGCACGCCAACCATCCTTTTGCCACAATCAGCCGAGGTATATTATAACGCAGATTGCGCATTTTTGCTCCCGTCAAAAGTTTTGCCGCCGGCATAATTACGGGACAGAACGGCTTGGAATTTTTTCTTTTTCTTTGTGCGGCAGTGCGCGGATTGTAATATAATATTCCCAACAACAGACAACGGAGGCAGGAAGAATGGAGCTTGACATAAAAAATTTGCAGCAGCAGGACGCGGCAGGACTTGTAAAATCTCTCGAACTGGTTTCAGCAAGACTTATTGAGTGCATTACAAAAACATCGCAGACAGCCTGTTCCGCCACACCGGAAACGCAGCAGCTTTTTAATCAGTGGCTTGAGCTTGTAGGGGATCAGATTCTTGACGCCGCTGAAAACGGCGTTCTCAAACCCGGCGAACTGGCGCTTGAAATCGGCGTTACCCCCGACACGGTTATCTCTCTTGCCGTAGCGCTTCACAGACAGGGAAAGCTTCGTATCACTTCGCTCAGTGTCAGCGGCGGAAACGGATCAAATCACGACATCTGCGGATGCTTGAAAAATTAATTACCAATTACCAATGACCAATTGAGGTGTTGCAGCAAGCTGCAACGTTTTAACTTAGAACCTTAATAGAGTTAACAGACTTACAAGATTTTTTGTTTTACGCTTTTAATTTCAATGAAGGCTTGCTTGTGCCCTATGGGTACGAAGCAAGCCCGCCACAATGAATTGATAATTGGTAATTGCTTTTACAGAGGTGCTTTTAATGTTCACTCTTTCGTCTGATTTTGCGGTTTCTTATCCTATGCTTGTTCTGGTATCTTTTCTTGTGGGGCTCGGCAGTTTTGTTGACGCCTCGGCAGGCGGCGGCGGACTGATTACCGTTCCGGCGTATCTCCTCACGGGTATGCCTGCGCATTTCGCTTACGGGACAAACAAGGTTTCCGCAGCCTGCGGCACGTTCCTTGCCGCCGTTAAATTCTGGAGAAGCGGCGCAATGAATATTTTTGCGGCGTTTTGGGCAATGCTCGGTTCGCTGACAGGCTCGTACATCCTCGCGCGCGCCGCGCTTATGCTTTCCGACATGACGCTCCGCACGCTTCAGCTTGTGGTTATTCCTTTCGTGGCAGTCGTTATCCTTGCCCGCAAAAATTTCAGCGACGAGGACCGTTCGGGTATTTTTTCAGGCAGAAAACTGGGCCTTATGTCCTTCGTTATCGGCTTCTGCATAGGCGGTTACGATGCCATTATCGGTCCCGGAACGGGAACCTTCGCAATCATCGCTTTTGCCCTTGTCACAAAATTTGACCTCAAAACCGCTGCCGGAAACGCCAAAGTGCTGAACTGCGCCTCAGGCGCCGCCTCGCTTGCCGCTTTCGCCATGGCGGGAACCGTCTACTGGAAGCTCGCGGTTCCAACAACGATATGCAGTCTGCTCGGCAATCAGCTCGGCGCAAGGCTGGCGCTCAAAAACGGCGCAAAATACATCCGCCCGATGCTTATCTGCGTGCTTTCGCTGCTGCTTATCAAGCTCGCCTGCGACGTAATCGGAAGAATATAACAGCCGCCCGTTTCACTAAGCTTGAACAGCGGACGCAGAACAACGAACTGAAATCAAAAAGCGTTAACGCATATGCCGTTAACGCTTTTTCAAAACTATACTAAATTAAATAATTTTCAGTTATGACCGCATCCTAAAAGGTATGCCCCGTCTGTGTTTCGTTTTTTTGTTCTTCGTTCTTCGTTTGCCGTTCTTCGTTCTTTCCTACGCCATATTTTCTTCTTCTACAATTTTATCCGCGTTGTACATTTTGCGCAGCTTCGGTTTTTCAATTTTTCCCGTAGGGTTGCGCGGAACGTCGGCGAAGATGATTTTTACCGGGCGTTTGTAGCGCGGAAGCTGCATACAGAATTCGCGCACCGCGTCTTCCGTAAGCGTATGCCCCTGCTTAATTTCAATAATCGCCGCCGTTATTTCACCGAGGCGCTTGTCGGGAAGTCCGATGACCGCAACGTCCTTGATGTCGTCCTGTTTGTGCAGGAAATCTTCAATCTGAACAGGGTAGATGTTTTCGCCGCCTGATATTATGACGTCCTTTTTGCGGTCAACAAGGTAGTAGAAGCCTTCCTCGTCCTGTTTCGCCATGTCGCCCGTGTAGAGCCAGCCCTCAGCGTCAAGCACTTCTTTGGTCGCTTTCGGGTCGTTATAGTAGCAGAACATTACGCCGGGACCCTTTACGGCGAGTTCACCTACTTCGCCCTGCTTCACTTTCTGACGTCTGCCGTTGACTATTTTGCATTCCCAGCCGTAGCCCGGCACGCCTATTGCACCGACCTTGCGGACGTTTCTCAGTCCGAGGTGGACACAGCCCGGTCCTATGGACTCGGACAGTCCGTAGTTCGTGTCGTACTGGTGCTTCGGGAAGTAGTCTTTCCAGTGCTGTATGAGACTGCGCGGCACAGGCTGGGCGCCGATATGCATAAGCCGCCACTGGCTGAGTTCGTAGGCTTCTTTTTTCAGGTCGCCGCGGTCAAGCGCGTCAAGAATGTCCTGAGCCCACGGAACAAGCAGCCATACTATCGTGCAGTGTTCCGAGGATACTGCCTGCAGTATTGCCTCAGGCTTCGTACCCTTCAGCAGCACCGCGCGGCTTCCGCTTACAAGGCTTCCGAACCAGTGCATTTTCGCGCCTGTGTGATAGAGCGGCGGTATGCAGAGGAACACGTCGTTTTTCTTCTGTCCGTGGTGCTTTGCTTCAACCTTAGCCGCGTGCACAAGCGAACGGTGCTTGTGCAGTATCGCTTTCGGGAAGCCTGTCGTGCCGCTTGAGAAGTATATAGCGCCGAAATCGTCGTCAGTAAGCTTTATGCCCGGGCGTCTGCTTGAGTAATTCTGAACCTGCAGCGTGTAGCTTTCCGCAAAGGTCGGACAGGCGTCGCCTACGAAGAAAAGCAGACGGTTTTTGGATATTTTTTCCGCTATTTCTTCAACCCTGCCGATAAATTCAGGTCCGAAAATAAGTACGTCAGCCTCCGAAAGGTTTAGACAGTACTCTATTTCGTCCGACGAGTAGCGGAAATTAAGAGGCACCGCAAGAGCGCCGGTTTTAAGCACGCCGAAGTATATCGGCAGCCATTCAAGACAGTTCATAAGCAGAATGGCGACCTTGTCGCCTTTCTTGATTCCGCGCGCAAGCAGCATATTGGCAAAACGGTTCGCCTTTTCGTCAAAAATCTGCCAGTTTATTTCACGGCGGTACGGCTCGGGGCTTGTGGACTGTATGAGATCGTATTCCCGCCACGTTCTGCGCAGATTGTCCTGCACTGCCGGATTGAGCTCGACAAGAGCAATGTCTTCCGGATACTTGTCCGCGTTTCTTTCAAGAAGTTTTGTGATTGGCATTCATATCTCCCCCTTTAGTGTTCCGCCGCGGATGCACTTTAGCACTGTAAAGTGTTTTAGTGCGAAACAGGCATTATTATACGCGGCAAAAAGCTTTTGTCAAGACAGTTGGCACTTTCACGCCGTTGGGCTATAATCTTGCCGGTCGGCACCTGTAAAAGCGATTGCCGGTGACGAATTATCAATTACGAACGGTCGTATCGTAATTGGTTTTTAGGTACTTATAACGGAGGATTCTTATGACTACTTCCGAACTTCTGACTTTATCAGGCAAAAAAATTCTGGCGGTAAATCCTCCCGTTGAGGATTTTGCCTTTTTTGATCTGTGGTCCAAACCGCTCGGACTTCTCTATCTGCTTGAAAAACTGAAGGGAAAAAACGAGGTTGTCTTTATCGACTGCATACATGAGGGTGCTGTAAAAGAAAAAAGCTTCGGGCGCGAAAAAATCGCCGAAACCGAAATTGAAAAACCGCAGGTCTACGCTGAAGTAAAAAGAAAATACCGCCGTTTCGGCATGTCTGACACGGCTTTTCAGGCACGGCTTGAAAGCTGCGGAGAGCCTGACCTGATACTTGTCACGTCGGTTATGACCTACTGGTACGGCGGAGTAAAACACGCGATTGAAATACTGAAACGGCATTTTCCGAACACGCCCCTTTATCTCGGCGGCATCTACGCACGCCTCTGCCCCGAACACGCGGCGACACTCGGCGCCGATGAGGTACTGACCGACTTCTGGCTGCCGGACGCGCCTCATCCCGCGTTTGAGCTGTACGAAAAACCGCCCTACGGAATAACCATGACCTCTTTCGGCTGCCCGATGCGCTGTCAGTACTGCGCTTCGTCGCTGCTCTGGCCCGTTCACGTTCACCGCACAGCGGAAGAAATCCTTGCGGAAATTGAATTTGAAGCGTCACTCGGCATTGAAAATATCGCTTTTTACGACGACGCTCTGCTGATTCAGAAAGAAAAATATTTCTACCCGCTCGCAAACGCCGTTAAAACGCGCTTTAACGGAAACCTTGCGCTTCACACGCCGAACGGCCTGCACGTGAGGGAGATAGACTCAGAATGTGCGGAAACGTTAAACTCGGCGAATTTTCAGACGCTCCGCCTGTCGCTTGAAAGCATTGACCCTGACATTGCGCGCGCAAGCTCGGGAAAAGTTGAAAGACAGCAGTACAAAACAGCCGTTAAAAATCTGCTCGCCGCCGGCTACACGCCGAAAGACTGCGAAACCTACATTCTTCTCGGACTTCCCAGACAGAGCCTGCAGTCAGTAAAGGAAACGATAGACTTCGCACGGGACTGCGGAGGCACGCCGAAGCTCGCCGAATTTTCGCCAATTCCGGGCACTCCGCTCTTTGAGGAAGCGGCGAAAAAAATTCCCGCCCTCCGCAGCGAACCGCTGCTTCAAAACAACAGCGTTTATTCAAGCTTCGTCTCGCACATGATGAGCGAAGAAATCCTGCAGGAACTCAAAGATTATTCAAGAAGAAAATAAACCGCCAAAAATACGCAGTGGCGCGGATATTTGTTCCGGGTCATTTTTCGTTGTCCAATAACAGGCAGAAATCTGTAAAATATTGTTCGCTATTTTTCGCAGAATAAATTTGGATAATTTTGACTAAAACACCTAAGCACAGTATTTACAACGCTTTACGGCTTATTGACACACTTTTTGCAATAAAAAAGCAAAAAAATAATTTCTTTTGCATTTCTTTTTCATTTTTTTGTTTTTTTATTTCCGAATAAGTTCCGAACGCAGTTTCTAACTGACTTTTTCGTTATCCTGTTACAAATTTCTTTTAGTGTATCATTTCAGTAAATATGACATAAAGCCTTGATATTACTATGTTTTTCAGCAGTTCTTCGTTCTGCGTTCGCGGCATGTTACAAATTTCTTATTCCATGAACATTACAGTACAGAAGGGAATGAGATTTGCCGCTGGTTTTATTTACGGCTTTTCTTCCCGATTAACGTCAGAAATACGCGGTGGGTTTGCCGGAACTTTCTTTGCCGCCTGTTTCCCGGAGGACGTTTTGAGGGTACCTTCTACGCATTACGTAGTGCGGGAGTTCACGCAACACCTGATAAGCACATTCTAGTTGGGTCAAGCAAGGCGCTGAAATACTTCGGTAACGGTCGCGGTTCGCGCCGGATTTCAGGGCTGCGACATGTGCCCCTTTCAGGAGAACTTCCGAAATGTCTGCAGACGGGCGAATAACAATAAAGTGTGTTATCCGTTAATGTTGTTGTACCAAAAT
>JAGHTZ010000040.1 GCA_018065065.1 Candidatus Equadaptatus faecalis
AGTTATTCTTTTTCTTCTTCAACAAACTGTCTTAAAACTTCAAAACGCGCATCGCCGGAAGATTTTTTGCAGCCGCAGATTTCGGTGTTCAGATTTGCTCCGCATTCGGGGCACAGCCCTTTGCAGTCTTCCCTGCACAGAACCACCGCCGGAAGAGAGGTAAGCATTACCTCCCAAATCTGCGGGGAAAGATCTATTTCGTCTTCCCAGCTGTCAAGAAAAATAACGTCCTCGTCACCGTCAGCCGAAGAATTTTTTTCGTCCTTCGTTTGCGGCTCCGCGTCGGCAGAAAGCGAAAAAAGATATTTCAGAGTGCCGGAAAAATCTGTTTCCGCCGGTTCAAGGCAGCGGGCGCACGGTGTTCCTGCTTTCCCTGACACTGTTATATCAGCGCAGAGATTTGCTTCCGTACGGTAAGCTTTAATTTTAACCGCCAGAGGCGACAGAAATTCGTACAGCTGTCCCCAATAGCTCACCGACGTTTTCTCTTCAATGAGGAAGGCGTCTTCGTACACGGTCCCGTCTTTTGAAACTGCGGGAAGTATCAGAGTACGTTTCCAGCTTTTGGGAACAGCTTCAAGATATTTCATTTCTGCCGTCTATTTTGCTTTCTTCGCGCTTTTTGCGGCGGGTTTTCTGCCTGCTTTTTTGGCGGCTGCTGTTTTCTTAACAGCTGTTTTCTTAACCGTAGTTTCCTTGGCTGCGGCTTTCTTTGTTGTTCTCTTTGCCGTTGTCTTTTTTGCGGCTGCCTTTTTCGCTGTTCTCTTTGCCGTTGTCTTTTTCGCGGCTGTCTTTTTCGCTGTTCTTTTTGCCGTCGTCTTTTTCGCGGCGGCTTTCTTCGCAGGGGCTGAGCCAAGAACGAGTCTCTGCGTATCGCGTGCAATCATCAGTTCTTCATTCGTAGGAATGACGAAAACCTTGACAGGGGATCTCTTTTTGCTGATAAGAACCTCTTCGCCGCGGACTTTGTTGCTGTTTTTGTCAAATTTAACACCAAGGAATTCAAGGTCTTTGCAGACTTTTTCACGGAATGCTATACCGTTCTCGCCAATACCGGCAGTAAATACGATAGCGTCAACGCCGCCCATCGCCGCCGCATAGGCTCCGATATATTTTTTGACTTCGTAAATAAGCATGTTCTGTGCGGTTTCAGCGCGCCAGTTGTTGTCTTCCGCCGCTTCTTCAACGTCGCGAAGGTCGCTTGATACGCCTGAAATACCGAGAAGACCGCTCTTTTTGTTGCATATCTCGTTGATTTTGTCTACGTCATAACCGAGGCTTGCAAGCTGAATAAGAACTGCGGGGTCAACATCTCCGCTTCTTGTTCCCATTATGACTCCGGCTGTCGGGCTGTAACCCATTGTTGTGTCAAGTGATTTTCCTTTTTTGACCGCCGTGATTGAGCTTCCGTTGCCGAGGTGGCACGTGATTATGCGAAGTTCTTTAATTGGTTTGCCGAGCAGTTCGGCGCAGCGCTGCGAAACATATTTATGGCTTGTGCCGTGGAAGCCGTAACGGCGGATTTTTTCTTTCTTGTAGAATTCGTAAGGAATTCCGTAAAGGTACGACGTCGCCGGCATTGTCTGGTGGAAAGAAGTGTCAAACACGACAACGTTCGGAAGGTCGGGAAGAACCCTCTGCACGGCTTCGATACCCTGAAGGTTTGCAGGATTGTGGAGCGGCGCAAGCGGGGTAACCTTTCTGATGCCTTCAAGAACTTTCGGCGTAACAAGCGCTGACTCCGTAAAATCTTCTCCGCCGTGAACAACACGGTGCCCGACTGCTGAAAGTTCACTGAGATTTTTGAGAACGCCGAATTTCTTGTCAACGAGCATATCAAGAACAAATTTAATTGCTTCGGTATGCGTCGGGAAGCTTACGTCTTTGTCAAATTTCTCTTTACCGGCGACTTTCGTGTGTTTGATGTGAGAGCCTGCCATACCAATGCGTTCGACAAGACCTTTCGCAAGAAGCTTTTCACCGTCCATGTCAACAAGCTGGTATTTGAGCGATGAGCTTCCGCAGTTGAGAACCAAAATTTTCATTACCAAACCCCTCCGATTTTCAGTTTTTGTGGTATTCTTTACCACAAGGATGTGAGTTTATGAATCTCCCCAAGGTAACAGGGATTGTTGCCGAATACAACCCATTGCACAACGGACACGTCTACCAGCTTAACAAAGCCAAAGAACTGAGCGGCGCAGAAGCGCTGATAGTTGTGCTTTCGTCTGATTTCGTACAGCGCGGAGAGCCTGCGTTTCTTTCAATGCACGAACGCGCCAAACTCGCCGTTTTGCACGGCGCAGACCTTGTTCTGGAACTTCCGGCCCTGTTTTCCTGCGGCAACGCGGGCATCTTCGCTGATTCAGCAGTTAAGCTGTCAGCCGCCACCGGAATCGTCAAAACACTCTCGTTCGGTATGGAAGACCCGGACTGGGATTTAATCTCCGCTGCGTCTATTTTAGTTGAAGAACCGGATAGTTTCAAGTTTTTATTGAAAAAAAATTTAGAATCAGGTTTTTCATTTGCCGAAGCACGCGTCAACGCTCTTGATTCCTGCATGCCGGGCGCAGCCTCAAAGCTTGCGGGATCAAACAATTCTCTTGCATTGAATTATGCTTCAGCCATAATAAAAAATCATTGCGAAATCTCTCTTGTTCCGGTACAGCGGACAGGCACAGCTCACGACACCTCTGATTTGAGCGAAGCATACGCTTCGTCGTCCGCGCTCAGAAATATGCTCAGGGAAAATAATTTGACCGCCGTAAAATCATTCGTTCCGGAAAAATCGGCACAAGTCATTAAAGAAAATTTAAGCGGCGGAACAGCATACGTTTCGCACGACAGGCTTTGGACAGCGTTAAGGCCGCTTCTGCTGAGGAGCAGCTCCGAAGATTTTTTCAAAACTGCGGAAATATCCGAAGGAATTGAAAATAAATTTATTGCTGAGGCTTTGTCGGCAGACAGCTTCGATGAGTGGCTTGAACGCTGCACAAGCAGGCGCTATCCCAAAGGAAGAATCCGCAGACAAGCCATGCAGCTTTTGCTCGGCACAGACCGCTGGACAAGATATGCCTCGCAAAGGCTCGGAGTACCTTACATCCGTCCTTTGGCAATGAACGCTAACGGCAGAGAGCTGCTTAAAATTATGAAAGAAACTGCGAAACTGCCGGTAATTGCAAAATGCGGCGATGCAAAATTTTCCGCTTACGCGGAGAAAATTATGCAGTACGACCTGCTCGCTTCAGAACTCCGGCGCGGATTTCTGCCCTGCGGAAACTGCGGAACTGCGCACGCCGAAAAAATTTACATCGCGGATTGAACCCGTTTCCGGACACAGCACTTGCAAAATAATCATTCAGATATAAAATTGAAACGGATATTTTAACGGCAGAGGTTCCGCAAATGGACAACATACAGCAATTCTCCGGCAAAAAGACAGCTGACGAAAAGAAACAGCTCGCGTCTTACGCGCTGCTTCATTTTATCAACGATTTGCACGCTACAACGCTGCCTAACGTGCTCCCGATAATTAAGCAGGCGCTTTCTCTTTCGCTTGCCCAGCTCGGTATCCTGAACGCGGCGTTCGGCGTCATGCATTTTCTGGGACAGCCCGTATCAGGCTATCTCGCAGACAGACAGACCCGCCCATGGTTTGCCGTATGGGGGCCTCTGCTGAGCATAATCAGTATTTTCATGCTCCCGTCAGCACCGCATTTTGCTGTTGCCGTTTTGCTCTGCACAACGCTCGGGCTTGGTACCGCCCTGTTTCACCCGCAAGGCAACGGCATGACGGGAAAAATAGCAATGGGCAGGGATATGGCATTTTACCTGTCCCTTTTCACTGCAAGCGGCAGTTTCGCAAGCGCTTTCGGACCAATTTTTTTCGTCTTCTGGTACTCAATGCTCGGCAAAAAGCTTCTGCCTCTGATGACGTTTCCTTATGCTGTTATTCTGCTTATAATGTGGCGAATTCTTTCTCCGTACAAAATAGACACTTCAAGGGCTGCCTCTGCAAATACAGCCCAGTTCTTTAGGGAAATAAAAAGCGTGATTGGGAAAATTTTCGACGTTTTCGCTATTGTAACTCTCAGAGACATAGTATTTCAGGGAACAAAAGTTTTTCTTCCGATGCTTGTAATTATGCGCGGGGGCTCGCATAAATCAGCCGCAGCCGTTACCTTTTCCGTTGTCATTTCAGTTGCCTTTGCAAACATAATCGGCGGCAGGCTTGCGTCCGTTTTCAGCGAAAAGAAGCTGCTGCTCACCACTCTGGCGCTTGCCCCGTTCGCAGGAATCGCCGGCATATACCTGAAAAATTTTTACGGCGTCGCCATGCTTATGCTTTTTTTCGGACTGCTTGAAGCAAGCGCTCCCGCCACGATTTCCATGGCACAGAGGCGCTGTCCTGAATCCATGAGCACGGCGGCTTCAATAGCCTCCGGAACCTCGTGGGGAGTCGCGAATCTGGCAGCATATCCGGTTGGAGCTCTCGCAGACAAAATCGGTCTTGAAAGCACAATGTACGCAGTCGCTCTTATACCGTGGCTTATTACGCTCTGGTACGCTGCCGGAAAATTTATCCGCAAGGGCAATCCCTGATGAAAGACTTCAGACCCACGTCAGGCAAAGTATTGCAGGCGCTTTTCAACATTTTGGGAGACATTGACGGTCTGCGTTTTCTTGATTTGTTTTCAGGCAGCGGACAGATTGCGCTGTGCGCAGCCGAAAAAGGCGCGGAGGTCTGTCTTGTGGAAAGCGACAGGAAAAATTTCGGCGGCATATTAAAGAAAGTTCCCAAGGAAATCCGCTGCGTCAATATGGACGTGCGGCGTGCTCTGCCCAAGCTTCTGCATGAAGGGCTGAAGTTTGATATAATCTTTGCGGATCCGCCGTATATGCTGGGCTGGGGCAAAGAACTCCCCGCGCTCCTTGAAGCAGATAAAGGGCTCCTCTCTGACAACGGAACAGTCATATTTGAGCGTTCGGAACGCGAGCCGGCAGATTTTTGCGAAGCATGGGAAACGGAAGACAGAGCCTACGGAGGCACAATTCTTACTTTTGCGAAGCGGAGGCAGAATAATGCTTAAAGCTGTATATCCCGGGTCATTTGATCCTCTTACAAACGGGCACGTCTATATCGCGAAACGCGCGGCTGATATATTCGGCAAATGTGTTATTGCGGTACTCGACAATTCTGAAAAAAAATCCATGTTTTCCAAAGCTGAACGCGTTGATATGATCCGCAGCGTTTTCAAAAACGACAAAAATATTTCGGTAGCCGCTTATAACGGTCTGCTCGTAGATTTTATGAAAAAGGAAAAAAGCCGCGTCATAGTGCGCGGACTGCGTGCTCTTTCCGATTTTGAATATGAATTTCAGATCGCGCAGCTCAACCGTCAGCTGGCACCCGAAGTTGAAACGTTCTTCATAGCCACGGAACCGCGTTTCTCTTTCCTTGCCAGTCACGCGGTAAAAGACGTTTTCAAATGGGGCGGCAACATCTCCGACATGGTTCCGCAGGAAATACTGGAACGCATGGTCAAACTCCAAAACAAAGATTGATTTTATACAATTTATTATGCAGAAAACACCAAATTTTGTTAATAATACGGACATTGGGCAAAATTTTCTTATTGACCGCTCCGTCATAGATTACATCATAAAAAAAGCAGACATTCAGCCGGAAGACCAAATTCTTGAAATAGGTCCCGGTGAAGGCATTTTGACCGAAGCGCTGCTCGCCTCTCCGTGCAGGTCTGTCTGCGCGGTTGAACTTGATACAAGGCTGAAGCCAAATCTTGAAGCCATTGCCCTGAAAAATCCGAAATTCTCCCTTTTATGGGGCGATGCTGTACAGCTTGATTACGCGAACAAACTGCCGTGGCTGCCGAACAGAATAATCGCCAATCTACCGTACCATATAACTACTCCGCTGCTTTGGACGCTTATTGAAAAACTTGTGCCGAAAGGTCTTTCCTCTTTTATCCTTATGGTACAGCTTGAATCGGCACAGCGCATAACGTCTCCTGAACGAAACAAACAGCGTTCCCCTCTCGGCGTAACCATAGAAGCCATGGGAAGCTCAAAAATACTGCGCAGCGTTCCTCCGTCATGCTTCCGCCCACAGCCGAGAGTAATGTCGTGCCTGATAGAAATTACGATAGACAAAAGCAGGGAATTTGCGACGGACAAAAAATGGAAACAGTTTCTCGTGCGCTCTTTCGCCCAGCGCAGAAAAACGCTGACCAACAACTGGGCGGCAGGCTACGGTCTCTCAAAAGAACGCTCACAGCAGATACTTGAAGCACACGGATTAAAACCGCTTGCAAGGGCGGAGGAACTTCCGCTTGAAAAATGGAAAGAACTGTTTGAAGCTGAAGACTTCAAACTGACAAAATAAAACGAGGCTGCCCTATGAACTGGAACTTAAACAAAATCATTGTCGAAGAAAATCAGAACCTGCCGCCGGACTGGAATTCGCTTTCCGCTTCCGGCAGGGTGTTCATTGAAATAGGCTTCGGAAACGGTGAAAATCTGGAATTTCTGGCAAAAAAATATCCCGACGTTTTAATTGTCGGCGTTGAAGTTTCCCAGCTATGCGTTATGAAAGGCGCGCGCAGGGCTTTGTCGCAGGGACTTGACAATATCCGCATTATGCACGGGGACGCGCGTTTCCTTCTCCGCGCAATGTTCGCGCCGGAAACTGTTGACAGACTTTTCATGAACTTCCCCTGCCCGTGGCCGAAAACGCGCCACGCAGAACGCAGGGTGACAGTTCCCTCCTTCGCACGGCTGCTCAACTATCTGCTGAAACCAAACGGAACGTTTGAACTTGCAACAGACGTTGACTGGTATGCAGAAGACGCGAACGAAACAATCACAAAGACCGGCGCGTTTGACACCGTATCTTTTGAAAAAAATCCGCAGCGCGAATATATCACGAAATATGAGCGTTTGTGGCTGTCGATGAACAAGGATATCTGGAGCATTGTTCTGAGGAAAAACGGCAGAGTACCTCACGAAGAATATTCTGACAGCGAATGGGAAATGGAAGGCGGGGTTGAAACAAATATGAGACTTGAAGAGCTTGCGGCAAAACTAAAAGGCGCGGAAGGAAAAGGCACTGACGGCGAAGGCTACTGGACGTATAGAGACGTATTCCTTTCCGTTGAACGAGTTGCGCTCGGACTGGTAATAACGGCTGACGAAGGCTTCGAGCAGCATTTTTACATCAAGCTTGTTGAAAAAAGCGGCGGCGGCTTTACCGTAAAAGTTGACTCCGTGGGACACCCATACAGAACGCCTGCCATGCGCGCCGCGCTGAAATTCGCGCTTGACACAGCACGCGGATAGATGACCGGTAAAAGACTTTTGTCTGCGGTTCTGCTGATTGCGGCGGGAAGCTTTGCCGCGGATTTTTTGACAAAACGTTACGCCCTGTCGCATAATATCAGCATAACGGCAAACAGAGGCATTTCTTTCGGATTTCTTGCGGGAAAAAATGCAGTACCGGCGTTCTCCTTTATTGCCCTGCTTTTCATCTTTGTGTTTGTTCTGTATTTTTTCAAACAGCAGGCAAAAGCAGAAAGCCTTGCCTCTGCGCTCATGTTTGGCGGAGCACTCGGCAATCTGTACGACAGGCTGGTATTCGGAAACGTTATTGACTGGTTTTCGGCGCCTCTTGTTTCAGAAATATCAGGACGCGCAATATTTATGAACGCGGCAGATGTCTTTATCATTGCAGGATTTGCAATCTTAACGCTTTCTTTTTTGAGAAAAACAGCCGGACACTCCAAAAAGCAGAAATAAACTCCTTTATATCTGCATTACGCACGGAGGCATATTATGGAACGGAAACGATTGAACTACATAGACTGCGGGCGGCTGCTGTGCATACTGTTTGTCTGCATGGCACATTCAGGCAGCAAAATACTGAATCCCACAGGTATGGCAATTCTGCTTATGCCGTTTTTCTTTTTCATTTTCGGGTTTCTCTGCAAGCCTGAAAAATACAGCGTCTGCGAATTTGCAGCGTCGCGTTTCAAACAGATTGTCATTCCGTTTTTTCTTATCCAACCGCTTTGTTTCGCGCTTGACCTGCTTCGCGTAAAAATTTTCGCGCTTGACACTTCCTCATCTGCGCTTGCAGCTTCCTATTTTCTTTTTCCGCTTTACGGAAGCGGAGTTTTTCCACCGTTTGCCTTTTTCAAATCGTTCTCCCTGCCGCAATTCGGCGACACTCTTTCAACTGTCGCAGTTTCAGTTCTGAACGCTCCGACATGGTTTCTTCCCGTAATGTTCACGGCGTCACTGCTTTTTTACCCGCTTGCAAAATTTCTTGAGAAAAATTTTTCCATGCTCAAACTGTCGGCAACAGTTCTCTGCCTCTTCTGCCTTGCCGGAATTGAGGCACAGACACTGTATGCTTTTCAGCTTCCGTGGGGGCTTGGACGCGCTTTTTTGGCAGCCGGAATAATGCTTATCGGCTGTTATGTCCGCAAGAAAGCCCTTCTGAAAACTCCGGACAGAAAGCACTCTTGCATAATTTACTGCACAGCTGCCGTTTCCGTACTCTCGGCGTTTCTGACAGGCACCACCGGAGAAATGTCCATTAGCGACTATATGCATGAAGCCGGATATTGCAGCCTTTTCATCCTCGGCTTGGGAGGCTCTACCGCTGCCTGCGCTTTGCTGCTGTTTTTGAAAGATATGGAAGAAAAATACGGCGAGACAAAGCTTTTCAGCACCCTTGCTTTGGCAGGCAGAAAAACACTGTGGATATACCTGCTGCACATGCCGTTCTTTTTCATTTTTGACGTTATATTCCTCAAATGCGGAATACAGCCAAACCCCTGCTATTACAACCATATCCTCTATCCGTACAGCGCGGCAACGCTTCTGCCGCACATAATACAAATACTGATTACTATGCTTCTGTGCGTGCTCGTTGGCTGCGCATGGGAAAAATTCAAAAACAGGCATAGAAATATACGAACCGGCATAACCAATAACTATACAGGAGAGATAACAGATGAACACTAACGTTAACACACGGCATTTGAATTACATCGACTACGGAAAATGCTTCTGTCTTCTGTACACTTTTTTAATACACACAGGATTTTCTTCGTTTAACAATGCCATAGCCTTCTGTATGCCGTTTTTCTTCTTCATAGCAGGCATGAACTACAATCCTGACAAAAGAAGTCTGCGAGAATTTGCGGCTGCCCGTTTTAAGCAGCTGATTATCCCCTACTGGCTGCTGATAATCTTCTACAGAATAATTGACACGTTGCGTTTCAAAATATTTGACACAGGCTATCCGCTGTACTGGAAAGCCACTTTTGCCAATCTGCTTTACGGCTCCTTTGTCCTGCCGCGCTTTCCGTTTCTCTCAAAATTTATGAAAGGTGTAACAGCCTGCCCCGCAGACCCTTCCAACACCTACATAATGCCATCAATCTGCCCTCTCTGGTTTCTGCCGGCAATGTTTTCCGCAAGCATAATTTTTGCACTGCTTGCGCCGAAATTCAAAAAAGAATTTTCCGCGCCTAAATTCATACTGACAGTATTTGCGCTGCTCTGTCTCGCCTCGCTTGAAGTTCATTTTCTGTGTCTCAATCAGCTGCCGTGGGGCTTAGGGCGCGGCTTTTACGGAGCCGCGATAATGCTTTCAGGCTTCTGCCTTCGCCGCCATGCCCCGTCTGACATACTTGACCTGAAAAAACGCCCTGCGCTTTTTCTGCTGTTTACAGGAACATATCTCTTTACAATAGCGGCACATTCGTCCGGCTCGGCAATTATAATCAGCAATTACGGCGATTACGGCGCCGCAAGCCTCTTTGTCAGCGGCATCGGCGGCGCCTGCGGCGCGGTCGCGCTGCTTATGCTGATGAAACAGTTTGACGAACTGCGCGGCGGCAGAGAAATAAAAATTTTGGGCGAAATTGGCAGAAAAATGATTTGGATATATGGGCTGCAGTTTCTTTTCTTCTTCCTTATCGAGTTGGTCTATTTCAAGTTTGGCGGTAAATTACAGCCAGATGGATTCTACATGGATCTAATTCCGAACAGCGGCATATACATTCTTGTCAACCTTGTGCAAATCGCACTTGCATTTTTCGGCGGACTGTACGCAGCCAAATTGTGGTACAAAACAAAAGAACGGTTCAGGTAATACCGGCTCCGTTCTTTTGGCGTTAAATACTGCTCGGCGTTATATTAATTTTCCGCCGTCTCTTTTTTGACGTACACTCTGTAATATTCTGTTTCTTTAACCTTGCGGTAGCGCGTTTCAAGCGCGCCGAGTCTTTTCCATAGTCCGTCATACGGCGTTACAAGTATGGCTTTAATTTTCTGCGTGTCTGCCGCATAGGCAACGTCATCGGCAGACGGGTTTCCTGCAAAGAATTTAACTGCTTTTGCGTGCCGCTCATTTAGTCTTTTCCCGCTGTAGTATTCAGAATAGCATTTTGAAAATATCTGGTCTGCAAGCGCAGTATAACGTTCTGCGTAAAACGAGAAGAAAATATTTGTGTATTCTCCGAATATCTGATTCGGCATATTTTCAAAACTCTTAGGACTGCACATTACAATTTCGTTTTTGCCCGTATGCTCGCGCACGACGTCCCAGCCTTTTACCGCTTCGGCAAAGGCTGCGTGTATCTGCGGATCGCTTTTTTTTGTGATAAATTCGCTCGTTAAATCATGGTGATACAGCAAGGGGAAGCAGATAAGCAGCACAATAAACGTGCTCGCCTGTCTTGTACCTGATTTTTTCAGAGCGTCATAAATTTTTACGCAAAGCGCCGCAGCAAAGATACTGCAAATTCTAAACGCCGCCGTTGGTGTGCGCCAGCCGAAATCGTTGGAATAAAAGGTGCTGTGCACGACAAATATTACCGCCAAAAGCAGCAGTGTAAAGTATTTTCCAAGTTTCGCAAGGCGGTCGTCAGGCAGCGCGTTAGGAAGCAAAATCGCGGCTATGCCCAGAATGTACGGCAGGGAAAGTCTGCACGGCAGTACAAAAAGATAAAAATAGCACCAGTGCTTTACAATTTGCGCAAAACCTGACACAGCCATGTAGTAAGGGGTTACGCCGAACGCAATCGGTGAACTTTCCGGATAGTATCGCAGCATATAGCGGATAAACATTGCTGAAAGCAGCAGGGCAAATGCCGCTGCCGAAAGCTGAAAAACAAACGAAGCGTTAAAATCTTTTCTGAAATTTCTGCCTGTCAGGTATATCGGTATCAGCAGAAGCACGAACAGCAGCAGGGCAAAAATTCCGGCATAAACGGAGGTAAAAAATGCCGCGGCGGCGAGCAGTCCCAAAAGCAGCGCAAGCTCAAGCGACTGCCTTTTGTCTCTGTTTTTCAGCAGCAGCGTGTAAAGGTACAGAACAATCAACACGACTGCGGCTGAAAATTCATGCTGAGGACTCCACAGCGTATCGTCGACAAATGTCCAGTAAACTTCGTTTGGGACTGAAAAAATTTTGTGCAGCGCTTTTGGAAGAATGGCTTGTATCTGCGCGTTGGTTATTGACGACGAACAGCTCAGCAGAAACAAAAACAGCAGAGATATTTTTCTTTTTGTCAGTTTTACGCAGAAAGCGCCGACAGTAAGAAGCGAAAGCAGCGCGGTAAAGCCTGTCATAACCGCCTCTGCGTCAAGTGAGCTGACAAATGAAAGCATTGCGAGCTGCGCTGCCCACGCGTGCCAGCCGAAATAATAGGACATAACAAGCGGTTTTCCTCCGTCTGCAAGCCACGGATTAAGCGGCGGCAGTCCGTTTGCCGATATTGAGTGTACTATCGCGGTTTTTACATGGTCATAGGCTGATCGTGTGAGATAAACGCCGCTGCCGATTTTGTGCGGAATAACGCCGTACATAACAAGCAGAGAAAGAATTACTGAGGCAAGCACGAACAGCCATACAGCTTCATAGCAGACAAAGAACAGTCTCTGTCTGCGCACAAAAATAAAGCTCGCAGAAAACAGCGTTAATGCGGCAAACAAAAAGCCGTTGTACGGCAAAAACATTCCCAAAAACACGCTCAGGGCAAGCCACACCGCAGCGCCGAGCATAGGCGCAAGCATAAACCGCACAATTTTACTTTCTTCGCCGTTCTCACCGTCAAAGCGTGCCTCTTCAGGCATAAACGCCATTCCAAGCATTCCGTAACAACTCAACAATACAAGCTCAATGAGCAGATAGTAGCACACGGCGATACCCTCCCTGTTTTTTCTCCCTGCTTATTATACAACAGCAAAGACAAAACGAGATTACACTAAAACTCGGAACATTTACCGCATTTTCTGACATTTACATTCTCAACTCGGAATATTTATTTGTTCGCTGCCGTATGAATTTTTTGATTATTTTTTCTCCCAAGATTTTTGCCACTGAATGCTTACCGCTTATTTTTCCGGTATTTGCAATGTTTTACGGAATTTCAGCCAAAACGGCGCAAAAAAATCCCGATTTTTTTTCAGGACAGGGTTGTTTTTTGGGCTCTGAAAAGACCCCTTAAAGAGTGGGAGGGGTTGACGATTTTTCGTCGGGCATGGCTTTTCTGAAACAGCTGCATGACCTGCCGAGGTCTGCGTTTGCGGCTGTTTCTCGGCAGAGAAGCTGCGCCTTATACATCTCTCACGCATTACGTGGTGCGGCTCCAAACGGAGGTAAGCCCGTTGCTTTTCAGCTAAAGCTCTGTAACACTTCGGTAACGGCACGCCAAGCGGTCGG
>JAGHTZ010000041.1 GCA_018065065.1 Candidatus Equadaptatus faecalis
AAGCATATCTCGGAGCACATCTTGGACTTGGCTACAAATGGTCGCTCAAAGACAACTCAAACATAGACACCTACGTCAAATACCTCTGGAACAGACAGAACAGCGACAGTCCGGTAATAGACGGCGAACAGTTTGACCTTGACGCGATAAACAGCCACAGACTTCGCGCGGGCTTCCGCTACAACAGCAAAGAAAACGAAAACGGCGTGAAATTCTTCGGCGGACTTGCCTACGAATACGAATTTGACGGAGCTGCCAAAGGACACATGGGCGAATACGCGCTGCTTGAACCTGACTTCAAAGGCGGAAGCGGAATGGCTGAACTCGGCATTAAATACCACAAAGCGAACAGCCCTTGGAAAGTGGAACTCGGCGTAACGGGCTACACGGGCAAACGCGACAGCATAGGCGCGAACCTGAACGCGTGGTATGAGTTTGGGAAGTAGATAGTAGGAGGTAGGTAGTAGGGGGTAGGAATTAGGAAGCAGAAAAAAACTACCACCTACAAGCGAGGTACGAGCGACCTACAACCTACAAACTGAAGGGCACTAAGCGAAAAGAAAAAACAAAGCGGCGGGGAAACCCCGCCGCTTTGATATTCTGTAATCCGTACAGTGCCGTTATTTCGCGGGTTCTTCGGTGCTTGGGTAGTAAATTTTCAGGTGAGTTACGTTTTCAAGCGCCCTGTCGTTTTTCCCTGCCGTTTTTGGAACAGGCTGCCATGTGCCGCCGTTAATGCGTACGAGCAGCGGGGAGGTGCGTCCGTAGGTTGACCAGACGTCCCACAGTTTTTCGCCTTCGCCGCGGTTGACACCCGGAAGAAGTCCGTCATCGAAAAGCGGCGCGGTGCCGCCAAGCGCGGATTTTCCGTCGGCAGGCGCAACTATCATCCATTGCGTCATATTCCACGTATGCTGCATTTCTTTTGAAGTTAAGGCATGATCCCACGGAATTATCTGAAAGCCTCCGATTGTTCCGCTTTCGGAGGTGCTGTAATCAATAACTCCCGGGTGGTTTGCCCTCAGTTTTCCCACAGCCTGAAATTTCGTTCCCTCAAAACGCCCTGTTCCGGCAAGAGGGCGCAGAACGCGTCCTACGAGCGTGCAGCCGTTTTTGCCGCAGACTGTTACTCTTCCGCCGGGGCGGTTTTCAATTTCCACAAAGCTTGGCAGTTCTCTGTCTTTTACCTTTATAACAAGCGTTTCCCCCTGCCTGATAAATTCTGAAGCAGAGAGTCTTCTCTCTGTACCGCCGGCGTTTCTCAGTACGGCTTCGGAGCCGACCTTCGGCGACCATGCGCCGAAACAGCCTGTTCCAGCCGTTGTTGAAAGGACGAAAGCAGTTCCGGCTTTGGCAGCCGGTGCTATTGTTTCCTGCGGTATTATGCTTATTGTGCGGCCTTTTCCCTTTTCAACCGAAACGAGAAGATGGAGCGCGTTGACTGCGGAGGCGCAGACAGCGCTTTTTTCTCCCCACGCGCTGGCAGTGTAGGAGGGATAGCGCGTTTCCTTAGGAATTTTGAGTACTGTGCCGATTTCTTCCGCTGGCTGTCCTTCTCTTACGGCAAGGGCTTTCGCGCCTGTTTCAAACGGTATCCGCAGTTCAAAAGCTTCCGCATAAAGTGCCTGTGCAAACGATACGTTCAGTATTGCTGCAAGCAGCAGCAAGTATGTTTTTTTCAAATTAAAATCACTTCCGCCCGTTATTTAATTGTATAAAATCTTTATGGTCGCCGCGCGAAATTTCAAGCTCCAGACCGAGCGAAGCAATGTTGCGGCTGAGTTCCTCAAAAGAGGTGTCTGCCTTGTCGTCGTAAATAGCGTATTTTTCGCGCGAAAAGACAGGGGATACGTTAGCCATAATTACGTTTGCCCCAGACGCGAAGGCTGACGTTCTGCTGTCTTCCGATATTGAACCGAGGGCGGTTGTCGCCGGAATAAGAGCGTCGGGAAGCATAAGCCTCACGATGCTGATGACACGCAGCGTAAGATCAGCGCTTCCGTTAGGAAAGGTACCGAATGGTGTGTCACGGTGCGAAATAAAGGGACCGAGCCCGACCATCTGCGGCTCAAACTGCTTCATAAAATTCAGTTCGGTGATAATATCCTGTATTGTCTGATAAGGTGAATCAACCATGAACCCCGCGCCGACCTGATAGCCTATTTCCTTAAGGTCCCAAAGGCATTGCAGCCTCTGTTCGCAGGACATTGCAGCCGGGTGCAGTCTCATGTAATATTCCGGATAAGAGGACTCCTGACGGAGCAGATACCTGTCCGCGCCTGCCTCAAAATAGCGCTGATAGCTTTGTTTTGTTTTTTCACCGAGTGAAAGCGTTACAGCGCAGTCGGGATATTTTTTCTTTATGGAAGAAACTATGCCGCAGACAACGTCGTCGGTGTAAAAACCGTCTTCACCGCTTTGCAGGACAAAGGTTCTTGCGCCGATTGCGCAGCCTCTTTCGCAGCTGTCAAGAATTTCGTCCTTCGTAAGACGGAAGCGTTCAAGCTTTTTGTTGCCTGCACGGAGCCCGCAGTAAAAACAATCGTTTTTGCAAAAATTTGAAAATTCGATAAGCCCGCGAAGATAAACCTTTTTGCCGAAGCGTTCTTCGGTAACGGCTCTTGCGTTTGCATAGAGAAAACTGTGTAGCTCCGGATTTTCGCATGAAAGCAGTGCCTTGAAATCCCTGCCGTGTTCAAGCGTACCGTTTTCTCTCAGCTGCAGCACGAGCGAGAAAATATCTTTAAGCGTGTATTCAAAGTCATCGCGTTTGTTCATGCAGCACCTCAAAACATCAGACTGGTGCGAGAGAGGGGACTTGAACCCCTACGCCGGAGGCACAAGATCCTAAGTCTTGCGTGTATACCAGTTTCACCACTCTCGCACGTATTCTGCCTGAAAATTTTACCCTTGTTTGGATAAACATGCAAGAATGATAATTTTTGTGTTATCCTATTGCCGCAGGGTGGTGACGGATATGATCAAGGGCATAGGCGTGGATTTGTGCAGCATAGAAAGAATGAAAAACGCGCTGGAGAAAAAGGGCTTTGCGGAAAGAGTTTTTTCAGCCGAGGAAATTGTCTATGCCGAAAGCACTTCGTGTCCCGAGGAGCATTTCGCTGCCGCCTTTGCCGCCCGCGAAGCGCTTGCCAAGGCGCTGAAAATCGGGCTTGCAGGGCTTGAACGCGGCTCTGTTTACGTAAGACGGACGGAAAACGGCCCTGTGTTTGTGTTTGACAAACAGCTGCTTGCCGCAGACGAAAGAAGTTTCCTTTCCATTTCGCACGAAGACGGCTTAGCTGCGGCGTTTGTTGTTATCGAAGGTGATTAACGATGAATGCGGAAGAATACGGAAAAGAAAAACTGCGCGGTATGCTTCCTGAAATTCCCTCAGACATACACAAGGGAAACAGAGGCGGCGTGCTTGTCTGCGGCGGAAGTTTGTGCTACAGGGGAGCGCCCCTGCTTGCGGCGCTTGGCGCCCTTCGTGCGGGTGCCGGTTACGTGGTGCTTGCCGTGCCGGATTTCATGGCTGAAAGCGCCTCTGTTTTTCTGCCGGAAGCGATAATAGCACCTGTCAAAACGCTCAACGGAAGTTTGAGCGCGGACTCGCTTGCCCGCACTGTGAAGCTTTGGGAAAAACGCTGCGCCGCAGCTGTTTTCGGTCCGGGAACGGGCAGAGACGAACGTCTGCGCAAAACGCTTGAAAAATTTATGTCGATATGGAGCAAACCGCTGCTGCTTGATGCTGACGCTCTCTGGTTTCTTTCTGAAACGCGCCCTTCCGCGCGGGACAATCTTGCAGTATCGCCGCATGCAGGGGAAGCTGCGCACCTGCTCTCCGAAACGCCGGAGGCTGTGCAGGCTGACAGACAGGCTGCGGCAGAAAAACTGTCGCAGAAATACGGCGCGGCTCTCCTGAAAGGCAAGGGAACTCTTGTTGCCTGCGGCTCGGAAATGCGCGTAATAAACGCGGGATCGCCCGCTCTTGCCGTTCCCGGTTCTGGAGACGTGCTCAGCGGCGTTGTCGGCGCTTTCTGCGCATCGGGAATGTCAATATTTAACGCTTTGACTGCCGGCGCTCTTGTCCACGCTCTTGCAGGCGAGCGGCTTGAAGCGAAATACGGACTGCGCGGCGCTCTTGCGCGCGAAATAGCGGAGGAAATACCTCTTGTCCTCAAATAAAACGTTTAAATTTAACAGCGCTTCCGAACAGGCTACTTTTGAATTCGGCAGGCGGATTGGGCAGTTTGTCTGCGGCGGACTTACGATAGCGATGTACGGCGGGCTCGGAGCAGGCAAGACAAAGCTGACGCAGGGAATAGGCAGCGCTCTCGGTGCCGGAAAAATCAAAAGCCCTACGTTTATCCTTGTCAGCGAACACGATACGGAGCCGCCGCTCGTCCACGCTGACCTTTACAGGCTTGAAAACGTCAGGGAAGTCAACGGGCTTGACCTTGAAGCATATACTGATGACGGTTGTCTGCTTGTGGTGGAATGGGCTGAACGCTGGGAAAACATGCCCGAAAGGGAACTGCTGAAAATAACCTTTGAAGAAACCGCTGAAAACTGCCGCGCGCTTATGCTTGAGGCATTCGGAGAAAAGGCTGAAAAAATTATCGCCGGACTTACAAACGGCGGAAAACAGGAATAACCATGCTTATACTTGGAATTGACACAGCGACAAAATGGACCTGCGCTGCAGTAAGCAAGAACGGCAGAGTGCTTGCGCACCTTGAGCGTATGCTCGGCAAACGGCAGTCCGAACTGCTTCCGGCGCTTGTTGACGAAGTGCTGAAAAAATCCGGCAAAAAAATCAGCGATGTGGATCTTGTCTGCACGGCAGCGGGACCCGGCTATTACACCGGAATAAGGGCAGGAATAGCTTACGCTGCCGCTCTCGCGAAAGCTTTGGGCAAAAAAATCGTACCGGTATCAACGCTTGAAACCTTTGTGTACGACCTTACAGAAACGGACGGAATCTGCGTGCCGCTGCTGAAAGCACGCGGCGACGCTGTCTACGCGGCAATTTACAAAACGGAAAACGGAAAAAAAGAAACGCTGCTTGAGCCGTGCTGCATTGACGCTTCAGAGCTTGCCGCGCGGCTTGAAAAAATACCGGAGGCTGTCCTTGCCGGTGCTGACGTTTCTCTTTACGCTCCGCTTGCCGCGCTCGGCTACGAAAAAATAAACCGCGAGTACGTGCCCGACGGGCAGATTGCCCTCATCGGCGAACACTGCGCGGATAAGGCGGCAGAGCCAGAAACCGTACGCGGAAGCTATCTCAGGGAACCCGACATAGGTCCCTCAAAACGGGCAGATTAAAATGCTTCAGGGCGATATCGTAAATGCGGAAATAACCGGTCTCAACAACGAAGGGGAAGGAATAGCAAGAATCGGGGAAAACGAATTTGTGCTGTTTGTTCCAGACGCTCTGCCCGGGGAAAAAGTTTCTGCCCGCATAGTCACGCTTAAGAAAAGCTACGGTACGGCAAAAGTCCTCAAACGGTTCTGCAATTCACCCGACAGAATTGCGCCGCGCTGTCCCGATTTCGGAAAATGCGGAGGCTGCCAGCTTCAGCACATGAATTACGCCGCGCAGCTGCGGCTCAAAAAACAGACGGTCTGCGACGCCCTGTCACGCATAGGCGGCATTGAAAATCCGCCTGTATTGGAATGTATTCCGTCCCCGTCCGAATGGCGCTACAGAAACAAAGCAGCCGTACCGGTGCAGAAAAATTTCAAAAGCAGGCTGACTCTCGGCTTTTACAAAAAGAGGAGCCACGATGTTGTGGAATTCAGGCAATGCCCTGTTCTGTTTCCTGAAATGGAAACGGAAATCCTTGCCCTTAAAAAATTCCTTGAAGAGAAAAAAATTAACGGCTACGACGAAAAACAGCCGAAAAACGGCGGAAATTTTCTGCGCCATCTTGTGCTCCGCTTTGCGAAATTCAGCGGTGAAGCCGCAGGCTGCATGGTTGTGAACCGTCTGCCGGAGGGAAAAGAAAAGGCTGTGCTTGCCGAAATCAGCCGCGTGTCACACCTGGACGGACTTTTGCTCAACAAAAATGACGCACCCGGAAATTTCATCTGGGGCGGAGTATTCAGAAGGCTCTTCGGCAGTTCAGGGCTGACGGAAAAACTCGGCAGCTTCAAATTTGCCTCCGAAATATCCTCATTTTTCCAAATCAACACGGAACAGGCGCTGAACCTCTACAAATATGCGGCTGAAAAAGCGGGGGAGTGCGGGGCGGAAAATGTTCTTGAACTGTACGCCGGTATCGGGACCCTGACCTGTTTTCTTGCCGAAAAAGCGAAAAAAGTTACGGCTGTTGAAAGCTGGCGCGCCGCGTCAAAATACATCGCGGTCAACGCGAAGGCAAACGGTTTTGACAACGTCAGGGTGTTTGAAGACAGAGCGGAAAAGATATCTCAGGAATTGTCAGGCGAAAGCTTTGACACGGTTGTCCTTGACCCGCCGAGAACAGGCTGCGACAAAAGTGTGCTGGACGCAATACTTAAAATATCACCGCACTGCGTAATATACGTCTCCTGCAATCCCGCAACGCTTGCCCGCGACTGTAAAATGCTGCTTGAAAACGGCGCTTACGAACTGAAATCCGCCCAGCCGTTTGATATGTTCCCGCAGACGGGACACGTTGAGAGCGTGATTCTGCTGACTAAAGTACATGATTGACAGCGTGTTGGTCGTACTATTTACAAGAAACTGTTCTGTCTGTTTTCGGTATGCCGTTCAGAATTGCCTGCCGTACAACATATTGCAGCATAATTTGTCTATCGGCAAAATTTTCCGGAATATTCACATTAAAATCTTGTCAAATTTTGCCGATAATGTTATAATTTTTCCGATAAAAAACAGCAGGAGGGCAGCATGAACTATAAAAGTGTATCTCAAACGGCTCAGCAATGGGGTGTATCAGAAAGAAGCGTAAGAAATTATTGCGCTTTAGGTAAAATAGTTGGTGCGCTGCTCGACGGCAAAACATGGAAAATTCCGGAAAATGCTACTAAGCCTGCAAGAAAACAAAAGAGCGGCAAGATCTCGGAAGATTTGACCGCAAGATTAAAAATGGAGAAGGAAACTGCCGTTCCCGGCGGCATATATCATAAAATACAGATTGAATTTGCGTATAATTCAAATCACATCGAAGGAAGCCGTCTGACATTTGACCAGACAAGATATATTTTTGAAACCAACACAATTGGAGTTCAAAATAATACTGTGAACGTTGATGATGTTATAGAAACGTCAAATCATTTCAGATGTGTTGATTATATTATTGATCTTGCCAATTATCTTTTAAGTGAATCCTTTATTAAGCAGCTGCATATGCTGTTAAAATCCGGTACTTCTGACAGCAGAAAAGCCTGGTTTGCCGTTGGGGACTATAAACGGCTGGAAAATGAAGTTGCCGGAAATGTCACGGTAAGTCCTCAAAATGTCCCG
Organism: Candidatus Equadaptatus faecalis; assembly: GCA_018065065.1. Lineage (NCBI taxonomy): Bacteria > Thermotogati > Synergistota > Synergistia > Synergistales > Synergistaceae > Candidatus Equadaptatus > Candidatus Equadaptatus faecalis. The sequence goes on from JAGHTZ010000041.1 coordinate 7,469, forward strand.
GCAGAAATGAAACAATTATTGAAAAGGTACAATAAGTCCAGATATAAAACACTCAGCGAAATAATAGAATTTCACTATGAATTTGAGAAGATACATCCTTTTCAGGATGGAAACGGACGTGTCGGCAGGCTGATTATGTTCAAGGAATGCCTGCGCAACGGCATAACACCGTTCATTATAGAAGACAGCATTAAAGAATTTTATTACCGAGGATTAAAAGAATGGAAGTCAGAGCCAGGATACCTCATGGACACGTGTTTGACTGCACAGGACAGATTTAAGGCATACATGGATTATTTTGGACTTATGTACAAAGATTAGAGTGTTTTCCTAATGGTTCTGTCTTGAACCGAGCCTGTTTTTGAAGTCCTGATATCCGAAATTAGTCAGTTTTTTCAGTTCCCCTGATTCGGTCAATAACCAAATGTCCGGCAGCGGCATACCGTTAAAGGTATTGTTTTTGCAGGTCGTGTAAATTGCCATGTCGCCGAAGGTCAGCAACTGACCTTCTTTAAGAGGCTCGTCAAAGCTGTAATCGCCAGTTACGTCACCTGTCAGGCAGGTGGGACCGCCCAAACGGTAATTGAAAGCCTTTTCTCCTGCCTCTCCTGCGCCGTAAAGCGGCGGCAGATAGGGCATTTCTATAACGTCAGGTGTGTGGCAGGCAGCGCTCATGTCAACTATTGCCGACTGCGTGTTTCCGTTTTTCGGCAGGTCAAGCACGCGGGTGACGAGATATCCGGCGTTCAGCGCCCATGCTTCGCCCGGTTCAAGATAAACCTCAAGCCCCCATTTTTCCTGCGTGCGGCGAATGCAGCGTTCAAGTCTCGGAATATCATATCCGGGGCGGGTGACGTGGTGTCCTCCTCCGAAATTCAGCCATTTCATACGGGGGAGTACGTCTCCGAACTTTTCTTCAACGGCGTTCAGCGTGGTTTCCAGTGCATCGGAATCCTGCTCGCACAAAGTATGAAAATGAAGACCGTCAAGCATTGTGTACAATTCATCGGTCATTTCGGAATTCCACTGCTGTCTTGTTGTTCCGAGACGGCTGCCAGGAGCGCACGGGTCATATATTGCGTGTCCCTCCTGTGTGGAACATTCGGGATTAATGCGCAGACCGACGGATTTTCCCGCCTTTTTTGCGGTAGGCCCGAATTTTTTCAGCTGCCGCGGGGAATTAAATACAATATGGTCCGCATAGCTCAGCAGTTCGTCGAAATCCTGTTCCCTGTAAGCTGCACAGAAAACGTGCACCTCTTTGCCAGGCATTTCTTCCGCACCTAAACGTGCTTCAAAAAGTCCGCTTGCTTCCGTACCTGTCAGATAATTTGAGAGCAGCGGGTAAAGGTCGTAATTGGAAAACGCTTTCTGCGCAAGCAGAAACTTCGCGCCGGTACGACGCGCTGTGCCGGAAAGAATTTCCCCGTTGCGGCGCAGCTGAGCCTCGTCCAAAATGTATGCCGGTGTCGGAAGCTCCGCAAACAGCTTTGCGGGGGCTTTACCGCCGAGCGCTGCAAACGGTGCGCGTGTTTCCTGTTCTGCCATCAGTCAACCAAAGCGGGGTTGTGATTTTCGCTGCGCGGCAGACCGTATTTGTCCAGTGCGTCAAGGAACGGATCAGGATCAAATTCTTCCACGGTGTGAACTCCGAGTGTCGTCCATTTGCCCGTCAGCATCATTAAAGCCCCGCACATTGCGGGAACGCCCGTTGTGTAGGAAATTGCCTGTGAACCGACTTCGCGGTAGCATTCCTGATGGTCGCAGACGTTGTAGATATAATACGTCTTGTCTTTTCCGTCTTTCTTTCCGGTGAAAATGCAGCCGATGTTGGTCTTGCCGTGCGTACGGGGACCAAGGCTTGCAGGGTCGGGCAGAAGGGCTTTGAGGAACTGAATGGGAACAATTTCCTTTCCTTCGAACGTTATCGGAGTGGTGGAGAGCATGCCGACGTTTTCCAGACATTTCATGTGTGTCAGATAGCTCTGTCCGAAAGTCATAAAGAAGCGTATGCGCTGCACTTCGGGAATATTCAGAGCGATTGATTCAATTTCTTCGTGGTGGAGCAGATACATATCCTTCTGTCCTACCTGATCGAAATTATATTCGCGTTTTACCGACATCGGCGGAATTTCAACCCAGTGTCCGTCTTCCCAGTAGCTTCCGGGTGCGCTGACTTCGCGGAGATTTATTTCAGGGTTGAAATTTGTGGCGAAGGGATAACCGTGGTCCCCTCCGTTGCAGTCGAGAATATCAATCGTATCGATGGAATCGAACTCGTGTTTTTTCGCGTAGGCGCAGTACGCCTGTGTTACTCCGGGGTCAAAACCGCAGCCGAGCAGGGCGGTAAGTCCTGCTTTTTCAAATTTTTCGCGGTATGCCCACTGCCAGGAATAATCAAAGTAAGCTGAGAACCCTGCTTCTTTACAGCGTTTTTCGTATATGGTGCGCCATTCGGGGTCGTCGGTATTTTCCGGTTCGTAGTTGGCGGTGTCCATATAATTGACGCCGCAAATCAGGCAGGCGTCCATAATAGTTAAATCCTGATAGGGAAGCGCGATATTCATAACAAGGTCCGGTTTGTAGCCGCGGATAAGTTCAACCAGTTCGTTCACGTTGTCCGCGTTCACGTGCGCCGTGGTAATTTTTGTAGAGGTTTTCGGTGCCAGTTTTTCAGCCAGCGCGTCACATTTTGACTTAGTGCGCGAAGCAATGCACAGCTCGGTGAATACCTCGCTGACCTGACAGCACTTGGAAATGGCGACAGACGCAACGCCGCCGCAGCCGATAACTAAAACTCTGCTCATTTTAACGACTCCTTTATATTGGTTTGTTTGCTATTTATTCAGCAGCGCCAGCAGAAATTCCCTTAAAACCTTGCAGGCGGCAGCGGTAGACGCGCCCGACTGGTCAAGCATGGGAGCCAGCTCGTTTATGTCAGCACCTGCAATATTGCACTGCGCGGCAGTACGTATAGCGTCCAAAAGCTGCAGGAAAGTTATGCCTCCCGCTTCCGGCGTTCCAGTGCCTGGGAAAACCGAAGGATCAAGACAGTCAAGGTCAATGGTAACGTAGACCGGCGTATTGTCCCTTTTAAGCGCGTTTACTGTGTCTTTCAGTCCGTCCAAAGTCAGCGGGTGCATGTCCGTATGCGCTTCGGCAAAACGGAACTCGTCCCGTTCACCACTGCGTATGCAGAACTGGTGAATTCGTCCGTCTCCCAAAATATCGTGGCACCGGCGCATAACGCAGGCGTGGCTGAGCTTTGTGCCGAGATAATCATCGCGCAGGTCTGCGTGGGCGTCAAAATGAATTATATGCAGATCGGGATAATATTTATGTACCGCACGCACGCTGCCGAGCGTTACGAGATGCTCGCCTCCGATTAAAAAGGGCAGTTTTCCGTCTTTAAGAATGGTTTGTGCCCTGCTTTCAATATCTGCAAGAGCGCTTTCCGTGCTGCCGAAGCTAAGCTCCAGATCCCCGCTGTCAAGCACGGCAAAATCGGTCAGGTCCGCGTCCTGATACGGACTGTAGGTTTCCAGACCGAAACTCTCGTGTCGCATGGCTGCGGAACCGAACCTTGCCCCCGGACGGAATGACGTTGTAGAGTCAAACGGAGCGCCGAAAAGGACAATCTTTGCCTCCTCGTAACTGCTGTCACAGCCTATAAAGGTTTCAATATTGGGTTTCAGGCTCACCTGTTTTCAACCTCCAAAAGCATATCCTCAAGAAATGACGGAAGCGCGAACGCGCCGACGTGCAGGCGCGGCGTATAGTAACGCGTATGCAGATTCAGCGCCAGCCAGCTCTTTTGATCCACATCGTCAATGGGATGATATTTTTTGCTTGCGAACCCGAAAAGCCAGTAGCCTGCCGCATAGGTTGGAATATGAGCCTGATACACCTTGCTGATAGGGAACGTTTCGACGATGCGTTTGTGGCTGCGCTGCATTGCCTCCGCGTCGTGTGCGTAGAACGGGCTGCCCTGCTGATTTACCATAATGCCGTCGTCTTTCAGGGCGTTATAGCAGCTTCCGTAAAATTCACGCGTAAAAAGTCCCTCCGAAGGACCGAACGGGTCTGTGGAATCCACTATTATAAGATCGTACTCCGCCTCGCAGCGCCGGATAAAACGGAGCGCGTTTTCAAAAAAGATATGAACTCTCCTGTCGTCCATTCTGCAGGCGTTTCCGGGCAGAAACTCGCGGCAGGCCTCCACAACCTGCGGGTCCATCTCCACGAGGTCTATGCGTTTCACACGGTCATAGCGCGTCAGCTCGCGCACAACCCCGCCGTCGCCGGCTCCGATTACCAGAATATCCTGAATTCCTTTATGAACCGCCATAGGGACATGCGTAATCATTTCATCGTAAATGAACTCGTCGCGCTCCGTCAGCTGTACGTTGCCGTTAAGCGCGAGAACGCGCCCGTACTCCGGCGTTTCAAAAATGTCAATCTGCTGATAATCGCTCTTCTTGGCATACAAATGCCGCGTAACGCGAATCGAATGCTTGACGTCCTTGGTATGATATTCACTGAACCACATTTCCATAGCAATTCTCTCCTATTTCAGAACGTTCAGCCGCGTAATTGAGGGGTCTTCCGGACCCGTCATGCTGCAGCCCTTGCTTTTTGCGTATTCAATATAATCCAGTATCTCTCCGGTAATTCTTTCGCCCGGCGCAAGAACGGGAATTCCAGGGGGGTAGCACATAACAAATTCGCTGCATATTCTGCCCTCTGTTTCACGCAGCGTGAGACTGACCTTTTCGGCATAAAAAGCCTCCTGCGGGGACATAAGCACTATCGGGTCAATATATTCCTGGGAAAGCATGCCCGTCGCGTCCTTCTGAAAGCGCCGGCGGATTTCCGCCAGTGCGCTGACGAGGCGTTCCACCTCCTGAGAGCGGTCGCCTATTGAAAGATAGGCAAGAATATTGCCTATATCGCCGAATTCAATCTGAATATCGTACTCGTCGCGGAGAAGGTCATAGACCTCAATACCGGCGAGACCGATATCAAGCGTATGTACGGAAAGCTTTGTCGCGTCGAAATCAAAAACGGAATCCCCGTTCCTGAGCTCGCTGCCGAACGCGTAATAGCCGCCGATTGCGTTTATTTCCTCGCGGGCGTACTCCGCCATGTCCGCGACCTGGTGAAACACCGCATTGCCGCGCAAAGCAAGATTGCGGCGTGAAATGTCAAGACTGCTCATCAGCAGATAGCTTCCCGACGTTGTCTGCGTTAAGTTGATAATCTGCCGTACGTAGCCTTCATTAACGTTGGGACCTGTCAGCAGCAGACTTGACTGCGTCAGGCTGCCGCCGCTCTTGTGCATGGACACCGACGACATATCGGCGCCGGCTTCCATTGCGGATACGGGCAGCCCGTTTCCGAAATAGAAATGCGTGCCGTGCGCTTCGTCAGCAAGGCAAAGCATACCCGCTTCATGTGCCATCTTTACAACGGCGCGGATATTTGAGCAGATGCCGTAATAAGTAGGATTGTTCACGAGAACCGCGACAGCGTTCGGATGTTCTTTAATTGCTTTCTTCAAAGACTCCTGCGTCATGCCGAGTGAAATGCCCAGCCGCTGGTCTACGTCGGGATTTACGTACACAGGCACGGCTCCGCTGAGAACAAGGGCATTGATTACGCTGCGGTGGACGTTTCGGGGCAGAATGATTTCATCGCCGCGCTTGCAGACGGTAAGTATCATTGCCTGAACGGAACTTGTGGTGCCGCCCACCATCAGAAATGCGTTGGAAGCGCCGAACGCTTCAGCCGCCAGTTCCTCCGCCTCCCTGATAACTGAAACGGGGTGGCAGAGATTGTCCAGCGGTTTCATGCTGTTGACGTCAACCTCAAGACATTGCTGACCCAAAAAAGCGGTCAGCTCCGGATTGCCTCTCCCGTGCTTATGCCCCGGTACGTCAAACGGTACCACACGCATATTGCGGAACTGCTGCAAGGCTGTAAAAATCGGTGCGCGTCTCTGATCCAAACGAGTATTGCCCATGGTCTCTCCTTCTGTAAATCAATAAAAAACGCAGTTTGTGCAAGGCACAAACTGCGTGTCATAACTGCAGAATACAACCCGTTGGGTTAGTGATGAGGCTTCTGCCGTATTTTACGGGATTATCAGAGTCTATACAGTAAACACTATTAATACTCTTATTGACCGTTTCACAAGTTTGTGCTTTTAACACTGTTTGAAATAAACAACTCATAAAATTTGCGCTCTCGGCGCAAACAGCGGGGCGGCTGCCGCATTGTCCGCGGTGCCTCGCTCAAAACAGGAGCCGGTCAACAAAAACGCGTGAATAGATGCTCGTCGATAATCCGTATCAATCTCCTGCTTCCAAGTTTATCCTACTACGCGTTACAGCTTTTGTCAATTGCAGTATAATTTCTTTTACAACAAACGGCGCGGAATATAAAAAATCCCGCGCCGTTTTTATTTTCCCCAAAATTGCTTTTGGGTACGGTAAACACAGCCCCTACGGGGCGAGTGTGTTAAAAACAAACGACGAACTAAGAACGACAAACGAAGAACAATTTAGAAAAGTATTATTAGGCATTTCAACAGTTCCAACGTTCTTCGTTCTGCGTTCTGCGTTCATCAAACTCCGAATTACTTCCTACTGGGCTGGGCGCAGATGCTGCTTGCGCCGTCCGTTCGTTTTCTGTCCGAAGCCGCAGGGCTCTTGCTTTCCCTGCCTCCTTCCCGAAAGCATAGGCCTCGTGTCTCAACCCTGTAACCCGACCGCTAAGCGTGCCGTTACCGAAGTGTTTCAGAGCTTTAGCTGAAAAGCAACGGGCTTACCTCCGTTTGGAGCCGCATCACGTAATGCGTGAGAGA
>JAGHTZ010000042.1 GCA_018065065.1 Candidatus Equadaptatus faecalis
AGGCAAAACGGCAAGAAGAATCCGCGCCAAAGCGGAAAATAAGCTATAAGCTGCAAGCTAAAAGCTGTAAGCAAAAGCCAAAAGCATTAAGCCAAAAGCCAAAAAAATCTTTGTCACGCGTGCGGGCTTTTTATCCCCTGTCATTCCGCGCGAAGCAACGCGGAGGCGCGGAATCCAGCGGCTTTACGGGCGAAGCCCGTCAGAAACAAGCCTCTGCGGGGCAAAGACATACCCATACTGGGCACAGGCTGGATACCGCATAAAAACATTGCGGTACGACGGATTAAAAAAGGCTGCCAACGACTAACGACATCCTCAATTATCCGTTCTTCACTTTACATTTTTCACTTTGCATTTTGCATTTCCATTCTTCATTATTCATTCTGCATTATTCATTAAATTTTTTTTGCCCGAGGGTTGTTTTTTGCCCCTTGAGAAGCCCCCTTAATCAATAGAGGGGTATAACAAATTTTGAGAAGGGAGTTAAACAAAAAAGAAAAAGGATTTTTTATTTAAAGCAGTTTCGGCTGTATTTTTCAGCTTTTTTGTGCTATTATCTTTGGCGTATAAATTTGAATCTTACGGGAGGTTTTATCATGGCACAGGTAGTGGATACCAGCGATTTCCGCTCAGGTCTGAAAATCAAATGGGAAGGCGGCATGTGGGCAATACTTACGTGCGACCACCACAAAATGGGACGCGGCGGAGCAGTTATTCGCGCCAAGATGCGCAATCTTGTCACCGGAGCTTCAATGGAGCAGTCTTTCAAATCGGGCGAACGCTTTGAAAGAATTATCTTTGAAGAGAAACCGGCTCAGTACCAGTACAAAGACGGTGACGACTACATTTTCATGGATATGGAATCCTATGACCAGGTTATGCTGACGGAAGAAGTCCTTGGTGATACGGTCAAGTATCTCGTTGACGATCTTGAAGTCAGTTTTGACATGTATGAAGGACGCGTCATGGGTATTGAAATTCCGAATACGGTAACTTTGACGATTACGAGCACCCCTCCGGGATTCAAGGGCGATACTGCGTCAGGCGGCGGCAAGCCTGCAACGTGTGAGACGGGGCTTGTGATCAACGTTCCTTTCTTCGTTGAAGAAGGAGAAAAGGTGCTTGTAGATACCAGAACAGGCGAATATTTGGAGCGCGCAAAGAAGTAATATCCGGCATTAACAACTGCTGAATTAAATTTAAATCGGGAGGTTTTGTTATGAACGCATTGGAAAAAGTTGCATATCTCAGAGGTCTTGTTGACGGTCAGAAAATTGCAGATACTGAGGAAAAGAAACGTTTTGTCAACGCGCTGATCGATACTCTTGAATGCCTTGCAACGGAGCAGAGCGATCACGTTGATATGCATGCGCAGCTTAACGAATATCTGGAACAGCTGGAAAACGACGTTACGGATCTTGAAGATGACGTGGACGGACTTCTCGGCTATGACGATGAAGAAGAACATCACTGCTGCTGCGGACACGGAGAAGACGGCGAATTTGAGGATTTTGACGAGGAAGAGTACGCAGCGGTAACGTGCCCGTTCTGTGGAAAGGAATTTTATTACGAACCGGACAGCTACGACGAAGATGAAAATCTTCTCTGCCCGCATTGCGGAAAACCTTTTAAACAGCCGGAAATTCCTGCGGAAGAATAGTCTTTATGTCTGAAATAGAAACATCAGGCGGCAGCGAAAAAAAATCTGTTAAGAGGGACTGCGGGACTGTAAAGGTTTCTGAAGAGGTTGTTGCCAGTATTGCTATGAAAGCAATTTCAGGGTTTGACGGTGTAAAACCGGCAGTCCCAGGTTTTATTACGGGCTTGCGCCTCGGACGCAAAACGATAAACGGCGTGCGAGTGAACGTTTCTTACGAGGAAGAAAATCCCGAGATTATTATTGACGCCTACGTGCTGGTGCGATACGGTCTCCGTCTGCCTGACGTGTGCTGGGATTTGCAGGAAAGCCTCAAACAGCAGTTGGAAAAGACTGTAGGCTATGCGATAAAAGCAGTTAACGTCTATGTCTGCGGCATTGATTTCAGCCGCGCCGGCAAACAGACGGGCGTTGTGAATACCGAATTGCCGTCCGGCGCAGTACAGCAATAACATCGTAATTTTGCAGGACCGTGGAGTCACCGCTTCACGGTCTTCTAAAAGTTTTAGCAATACCAAAGTTTTATACCGGGAGAAAGTTATCGTGAACAAATTGAACGAAAAGGCATTACACGCCAGAAAGGCACGCGAACTTGCGCTGCAGCTTGTTTATCAGGCGTATGCGAGACCGGACGACGAGCCGGAAGAAATATACAACTGCTTTGCTTCTGATTTTGCTTCCGAAGCCGTCGATCTTGACAAAGCACGGGAGCTTTTTCTCGGTGTGTGCGGAAATAAAGATAAGTTTGAAGAAATACTTCTTGAAAATCTTGTCGGCTGGAGACCGGAAAGAATTTCAATGGTTGATAAAGCGGCAATTTTTATCGCGCTTTATGAAATTTACAGCAGCGAAAATCCGGTACCCGTCCCTGTCGCTATAGATGAATGCGTGGAAATCGCCAAGCGTTTCGGCAGCGACGACTCCGGACGTTTTGTCAACGGAGTGCTTGGAAACATCATAAGGAACAACAAGATTTAACCGATGTACAGAGCTGCGCCGCAGACCGATATTCTGACCGTTGACGAAATGACCGAAAAGGTCAGGCTTGCGGTTTGCGCTGTTCCCGAACTCAGGGAACTTTCGGTGCGCGGCGAGCTTCAGGGATTTAAGCGGCACAGCAGCGGACACGTGTATTTCACGCTTCTCGGCAAAAATTCGCGCGTTTCCTGCGTGTTGTGGCGTTCACAGGCTGCTGCTGTCCTGAGCTGGCCAAAAGACGGCGACGAGGTGCTTGTACGCGGACATATGGATGTCTACGGTGCCTACGGTTCGTATCAGATTTACGCCTCAACGCTGCTGCCTCTCGGCGCAGGGGCAAAAGCCAGGGCAAAAGCCTTGCTGCAGCAGAAACTTGAGGCTGAAGGTCTTTTTGACCCTGAAAATAAAAAGGAATTTCCTAAATATCCGGAACGGGTGGCAGTTATAACGTCGCCTACGGGCGCTGCCCTGCAGGACGTGCTGAGAATTTCAGCCAAAAGATGGCCCTCGGCTGAAATTGTAGTAATTCCGAGCCTTATGCAGGGAATGGCAGCAGCGGAAGAAATTACTTCTGCATTTGCCAAAGTCCGGCAGCTTAAAGGAATTTCCGCCGTTATGCTTGTGCGCGGCGGAGGCAGCAGAGATGATTTGGACGTGTTTGACGACGAAAAGGTCGTGAGGGCGGTAAGTTCCTGCCCTTTTCCGGTTGTAACCGGACTGGGACACCAGATAGACAGCACTTTGTGCGACCTTGCAGCTGATTCCGAATCGCCGACGCCGTCAGGAGCAGCCGAGTTTCTTTTCCCTGACGTGAAAGAGGTAACAGCCTCAGTCGCTTCGTTTGAGGAAATGCTGTTCAAAACTGTAAATTACAAACTGGAAAACGAGTTGAACAGGCTTGACGATATACTTGAGCGTTTTTCTTTTGCAATGCTGAAAGGCCGGCTCGCTCCTTTGGAAGAAAAAGTGAATTCACAGCTTGGTATTCTTGCCGAAAAAATCAAAAACAGAATATCGGCTGCCGAAAACAGTCTTGTACGTCTTGCCGCCGAGATAAACGCAGCATCGCCGCTGAACGTGCTGGCGAAGGGTTACACGCTCTGCCTTGATTCTGACGGCAGAATGCTTGAGTCAGCGGAACAGCTTTTACCGGAGCAGCGTATGACGGTTCAGTTTTACGATGGTTGTGCGGAAACTGTAATCAGCAAAATTTTGAAGAAGAAATTAAGAGGCGCGGAATAATAATGCTTCCTCAGTCAATAGAATGGATTTCGGAACGTAAAATCCTTAAACTGCTGGATCAGAGAAAGCTTCCCGGAGAGGTTGCTTTCTGCCTTTGCAAAAGCAGCGAAGATACAGCGCTGGCAATTGAAAATATGACGGTGCGCGGGGCTCCGGCTATAGGGGTGGCGGCTGCCTACGGTACTGTTTTGGCAGCTTCGGAGAGCAGACAGGCGTTTCAGGAGGCTGTCAGACGGCTTTCCGCTACCAGACCTACAGCAAAGCATTTGTTCTGGACGCTTGAAAAAATGAAAAACTGCGCGGCAGAAACGCCTGACGGCGAACTTTGCGCGGCGCTGGAAAAGAAAGCCGCCGAACTGCTGAATGAAGATATTGAAATAAACATGGCGATTGGAAAATACGGGGCAGACCTGCTTCCTGACAACGCTGAAGTAATTACGCACTGCAACGCGGGGGCAATAGCCACCTGCGGATACGGTACCGCGCTCGGTGTTTTGCGCGCGGCACGCGGGCAGGGCAAAAAAATAAAAGTCTACGCAGACGAGACGAGACCGCGTCTGCAGGGCGCAAGGCTGACAGCCTGGGAGCTTCTTGAGGACGGCTTTGACGTGACGCTGATAACGGATTCAATGGCGGCGTTTCTTATGACGCAGAGAAAGATTGACGCTGTTTTTGTCGGCGCCGACAGGGTTGCGAGGAACGGCGATACGGCAAACAAAATAGGCACGTATTCGCTTGCGGTTGCCGCTAAACGCCATAAGGTTCCGTTTTACGCGGCTGCTCCTTTCAGTACGATAGATACGGACTGCGCGGACGGAAGCCGTATTCCGATAGAAGAACGCAGTATTGAAGAAGTAGTCAGGATTAACGGCAAACTCACGGCACCTGAAGGCATTAAAGTCTGGAACCCTGCTTTTGACGTTACGCCTGCCGAACTGATTGACGGTATAATCACGGAAAAAGGGGTAGTAAGGGCTCCCTATGATTTAAAGAAATTTATGGAGGAAGCAGAATGAAAACGGATTGCAAAATTGCTGACAAATCGCTGGCTCCGGAAGGCCGCAGAAGAATTGACTGGGCATGGCAGTATATGCCTGTTTTGAGGCTTGCCTCCGAGAAATGGAGCGCTTCAAAACCGCTTGCGGGACACACAATCGCCGCCTGTCTTCACCTTGAAGCGAAAACGGCGTGTCTGCTGAAGGTGCTGAAAGCACTGGGAGCAGAAGTCGCGGCAGCCGGCAGCAATCCGCTTTCAACTCAGGACCCTGTCTGTGCCGCGCTTGCAGAAGACGGCGTACACGTTTTCAGCCGCCGCGGAATGTCTGCGGAAGAATATGACGAAAACCTCGGACTGGCGCTTGACTGGAATCCTGACATCATAATAGACGACGGCGGCGACCTTGTCGCCATGCTTGCCGAAAAACGCAGGGAACTGATTCCCGCGATACTCGGAGGCTGCGAGGAAACAACTACGGGAATCAAACGTCTCCGCGCCATGGAAAAGGAAAAGCTGCTTCCTTTCCCGATGCTTGCGGTCAACGATGCTAAAAGCAAACATCTTTTCGATAACCGTTACGGAACGGGGCAGTCTGTATGGGATGCGATACTCCGCACCACCAACCTGGTCGTTGCCGGAAAAAACGTTGTCGTGTGCGGATACGGATGGTGCGGCAAAGGTGTCGCAAAACGCGCTATGGGACTGGGCGCAAAGGTAATAGTTGTTGAGGCTGATCCGCACTGCGCGCTTGAAGCTCTTATGGACGGCTGCGAAATTATGGATATGGATCAGGCGTCTTCAGCCGGCGACGTGTTCATAACCGTTACGGGCGACATAAAGGTAATACGCAGGGAACACTTTGTTAAAATGAAAGACGGCGCAATACTCTGCAACGCCGGACATTTTGATGTTGAAGTCTATCTGCCTGACCTGAAAGCTCTTGCAGTTGAAAAGAAAGATACGCGCACCAATACAGAGACCTACGTGATGCCGAATGGCAACAGGCTGCACCTGCTCGGGGAAGGCCGTCTGGTCAACCTTGCCGCTGGCGACGGACACCCTGTTGAAATAATGGATATGAGTTTTGCAATGCAGCTGCTTTCCGCAATATACATAGCGGAGCACAAACTCGATACGGCGCTGTATAATGTTCCCGAAGAACTGGACAAGACAATAGCAGAGCTTAAGCTTGAATCGCTCGGACTGAAGCTTGAAATTCTGACAGACGAACAGAAACGCTACCTTGCAGATTGGAGAGAATAAAATGTCACGAATTTACAAAAACGTTGCAGTGTGGGATGCACAGCGCAGCAAAGCGGAATTTTGCGACGTTGCGGTAGAGGGGTCGGAATTTAAGACGGTTGCCCCTGCCGGTTCTCTGAACGGAGAGAACTGTTTTGACGGAAAAGGAAAAACGGCAATGCTCCCCGGCTTTGTGAACGCGCACGGACACGCCTCCATGACGCTTCTGAGGGGACTCGGCGAAGATCTGCCGCTTATGGAATGGCTCCAAAAGCGTATATGGCCTGTTGAAGAGAGACTTAACAAGGTTTTTGTAAAAGCAGGGGCGAAACAGGCTATGCTGGAAATGATTTCAACCGGAACAACCTGTTTTGCGGATATGTATTTCTTCATGGACGGTGTCGCGGAAGCAGCGCTTGAAACGGGCATGCGCTGCGGTCTGTCGCGCGGCATGATTGATGACAAAGACGGAGAAAAGCTGCGGGATAATATTAAACTTGCGGAAAATTTTAACGGAGCCGGCGGCGGGCTTGTCAGCGTGCAGCTTGGTCCGCATGCGCCCTATACAATGACTTTCTACATGCTCAGAAACGTTGCGGAAGTTGCAATCAGCAAACGTCTCGGAGTGCAGCTTCACTGGCTTGAAACAAAAGACGAATGGAAAAATACGTCAATGTCCGGAACGATGACTCCGGAACAGTGCCTTGAAAACAGCGGTCTTACAAGGGTAAAGCAGCTTGTTCTTTCTCACTGCGTATGGCTTGACGAAAGCAAACTCGGATTTTACAAAAAGGACAACATAACGCTTGTCAACAATCCGAAAAGCAATCTGAAGCTGGGCAGCGGGGTAGCGCCTGTCGCAAAATATCTCAAAGCCGGTCTCAAGGTAGCGCTCGGAACGGATGGCGCTTCAAGCAACAACAGCCTTGACATGTGGGAAGAAATGAGATTTGCGGCTCTTGCGCAGAAAGGCTATTTTATGGACCCTGTACAGCTTAAAGCCGAAGAAGCACTGAAAATGGCAACTTACGCTGGAGCGCAGGCTCTCGGTTTTGAAAAATGCGGGCTTATTAAAGAAGGCTGGAAAGCCGACTTTATGCTAGTAGATCTTGACGCGCCTCAGTATATGGGCTGGAACGAGGAAAATCTTGCAGGCTATCTTGTATATTCCGGCTCGTCGAAAGACGTCCAGACAACGGTTGTCAACGGAAAAACACTTTACGAGCGCGGCGGATTTACAACGCTTGACAAGGAAAAAGTCATTGCTGAAGCCCTGTCGGCACGCAGCGAGATGACAAAATAAAAAAGGTTGAAATTAATTATCCGGGAGGCATAATAAATGCAGTACAGAACAGGCAAAGAACTCAGAGAACTATTTCTCGGCTTTTTTGAAAGCAAAGGATGCCGCAGGCTTCACAGCTTTTCGCTGACGCCCGACGATCCTACTCTGCTTTTCACAATTGCGGGCATGGTGCCTTTTAAGCCGTATTTCCTCGGCATCAAGACGCCTGAATTTACCCGCGCCACGACCTCGCAGAAGTGCGTGCGCACGAACGACATTGAAAACGTCGGGCATACTGCGCGCCATCATACTTTCTTTGAAATGCTCGGTAATTTCAGTTTCGGCGATTATTTCAAAAAAGAAGTTATACCTTGGGCATACGAATTCCTTACGGAATATATCGGGCTTGAACCTGAGAGACTTTACGTGACTGTTCACGTTACTGACGACGAAGCATACGAAATCTGGAACAAAACAGTGGGGATTCCCGCGGATCACATATACCGTTTTGACGAAGACAATTTCTGGGCGTCAGGACCTGTCGGTCCGTGCGGTCCGTGTTCTGAAATACTTTATGACCAGGGCGAAGAATATTCGTGCGGCAAACCGACTTGTGCGCCGGGGTGCGACTGCGACAGATACCTTGAAATATGGAATCTCGTGTTCATGCAGTTCAACCGCGCGGAAGACGGGACTCTTACCCCGCTTCCCAAGAAAAATATTGATACCGGCATGGGGCTTGAAAGGCTTGCCTCTGTCGTGCAGAACGTAAAAACAGACTTTGAAACGGATCTTTTCCGCCCGATAATTGACGAAACCTGCAAGCTTGTCAACGTAAAATACGGCGAAGACCCGAAAAAAGACCTCGCAGTACGCGTAATTGCCGACCATATACGCGCCTCGGCGTTCATGATTTCCGACGGCATTCTGCCTTCAAACGAGGGCGGCGGTTACGTACTTCGCAGACTTATACGCCGCTGCGTGCGTTTTGGACGTCTTATGGGCATCGACCACGCGTTCCTTACAGGTCTGCTCCCCGTAGTCGCAGCCTCAATCGGCGATGAGTACAGCGAGCTTGAAGAACAGAAGGCATTTATCAAGCAGGTGCTTGAACTTGAAGAGGCGCGTTTCTCAAAAACGCTTGCGCAGGGCAGCGACCTTCTTGACAGCGCAATAGAAAAGGTTAAGGCAGACGGAGGCAGCATGCTCTCAGGCGGCACGGCCTTTGAGCTTTACGACACTTTCGGTTTCCCGTTTGAACTTACGGAAGAAATATGCGAAGAGAAGGGCATGACGGTAGACCGCGAAGGTTTTGACAAAGCTATGGAAGAGCAGCGCGAACGCGCGCGCAGTTCAAGCAAACAGCTTGAAAACAGAATCCTGAAAACAGTCTATACGAAACTCGCCGACACCATTGGCGCTACTAAATTCCTCGGCTACAGCGAAACAAAAGCTGAAAGCCGTGTTCTTGCCATTGTCGCCGACGGTGAAGAAGTCGAAACGCTTGTAGCCGGACTTGAAGCTGACGTAATTCTTGAAGCGACGCCGTTCTATGCACAGAAAGGCGGACAGGTCGGAGATAAAGGCACGCTTGTCTGCGGCGGTATGACGTTCAAAGTCAGCGACACAACCTATCCTGCTTCGGAGCTTATAGTTCACAGCGGCAAACTGCTTTCCGGCGAACTTAAAAAAGGACAGACCGTTACGGCTGAAATAGACATCGAGCGCAGAAAAGACATTCAGCGCCACCATACGGCAACGCATCTGCTTCAGGAAGCTCTTACAAGAGTTCTCGGAAGCCATGTGCGCCAGGCAGGTTCGCTTGTCACGCCGACGATGCTCCGCTTTGACTTCAACCATTTCCAGCCGGTTACGCCAGAAGAAATCAAAGAAGTTGAAAAAATAGTATATGCAGAAGTTTTGAAAAATACGCCGGTCGTGACCACGGAAATGGGAATTGAAGAAGCGAAAAAAACAGGCGCCCGCGCGCTGTTTGACGAAAAATACGGCGACGTTGTCCGTGTTGTTGACGTTAAAGGCTTCTCAACGGAGCTTTGCGGCGGTACTCATGCAAAAGCCACAGGAGAAGTCGGTCTTGTCAAAATTCTCCGCGAGGAAGGCATAGGCTCCGGCGTCCGCAGAATAACCGCTGTTGCCGGCAGCGAAACGCTTCCTGTCGTTCAGTCAATGAGCGGCGCTCTCGCTAATCTTATTGAACTGCTCGGCGGCGATCTTGAAAACATAGGCAGCAAAGTCGGTACTTTGCTTGACGAAAAGAAAATACTTGAACGCAAAAATAAGGAACTGCAGGTAAAAACTGCCGTCAGCAACATTGAAAATACGGTTAAGCCGAGAGCGGCGGCAAACGGCGTAGACCTTATTGTTGAAAGCTTTGACGGCGTAACTCCCGACCTTATGCGTCAGATAGGCGACAGAATACGCCAGAAATTCCCTGTCTCCGTTATCATTATTGTCGGAAAGGGAGACGAAAAGGCGCTTGTAACCGCAATGGCAAGCGACGAAGCCGTGGCAAAAGGCGCCCACGCAGGGAAAACGCTCCAGCAGTTTGTTTCGGCAATGGGCGGAAAAGGCGGCGGCAAACCGAACCTTGCGCAGGGCGGAGTAGCCTCCACAGAAAAGCTCGGTTACGCAGTCAACGCATTGGCGGACGCTTTTGAAGGACTTGTAAAATAAATGCCGAGAATTCTTGCGCTTGACATCGGAAGTGTGAGAATAGGAGTTGCAGTCAGCGATCCTCTGGGAATATTTGCCCAGGGGGTTGCTGTGCTTAAAGCAAAGAAGGACTGGCTGTCAGAGCTTGAAAAACTGGCTGCCGAATACGAAAATCCCGTAATTCTGCTCAGTCTTCCCAAAAGAACGACAGGCGAGGAAGGTCCCGAAGCCGAGAACATCAGAGAAAAAGCAGAACTGATACGCATCCGCCTTCCGCAGTGCGAAATAAGGTTTTGGGACGAACGCTTTACAACGGTTATCGCCAATCAGGTGCTGCTTGAAGCCGACGTTTCCAGACATGGAAGAAAACAAAGCGTGGACAAAATTGCTGCCACGCTTTTGCTGCAGAATTATCTTGACAGCCTGAAAGGATAAATTTTTTGCTGCCGGACACCGAAGGACTTAAAATAACGCCGTCAATGAAGCAATATCTTTCCTGGAAGGAAAAATATCCGGATTGTTTATTGTTTTTCCGTATGGGCGATTTCTATGAAATGTTTTTTGAGGATGCCAAAATCGCATCCTCTGTGCTTGACCTTGTGCTTACCTCGCGCTCAAAAGACGAAAACGCCGTTCCAATGGCGGGCATACCGTTTCACGCAGTCAATTCTTATCTCGGAAGGCTTATAGCGGCAGGCTACAGGGTGGCAATATGCGAACAGACAAGCGAACCCAACGGCAGAGATTTGGTGGAGCGCGAAGTTACGCGCGTTGTAACGCCAGGTACGTGGCTTCCTGACGATTCCGACAGCGAAGGACGCATTGCGGCTGTTTATGCCGACGGCAAAACCGTTTCTCTCGCGCTGCTTGTGACAGGCACCGGCACGCTTCACGCTGCCACATTTATGCGTGACGCGGCAATTTCGGCGCTTATGTCGTTCCGCCCTGACGAAATACTTGTAAGGAAAGGCACTGCCGAAGATATTAAAAAATACTGCGGCAGTCTGTTGTCTGCAAGTATTTCGGAAAGAGAAAAAGGAGAATTTGACGCTGCCTCAGGTTCGCGCTGGCTCTGCAAAAAATGGGAGCTTGCGACGCTGAAGGCAATGGGCTTTGATGACAGAGACTCTGCTGTCGGTTGTGCCGCCGCCGCTTTGCGCTATCTTGAGGAAACGCAGTTCTCAAAAGCAGAACACGTGCGGTCTGTTACCCCAATACTTCCTTCGCAGAATATGATTCTCGACCAGAGCACGCAGCTGAATCTGGAGCTTGTTGAACCTGCCGGAACCTCGCTGTTTTCAATTCTTAACCGCTGCAAAACACCGATGGGCAGAAGACTTCTAAAAGAATGGATACTTGCCCCGCTGCAGGATATTGACGAGATTAAACGGCGCCAAAGCTCTGTCGGTCTGCTTGCCGGCGACAGAAAACTGTCGTCCGGACTGGAGACTGCTCTTTCGGAGTGCAGCGACATAGCGCGCTCAATAGGGCGCTTAACGCTAAAAATGGCGTCTCCGCTTGATCTTGCGGCGATAAGAAATACTCTGAACAAACTGCCCGAAATCCGTGCCGCCGTCCATGAGACGGAGCTTGAAGACTGGATTGCGGTGCCCGACGTTTCCGACTTGTCGCATCTGCTTAACGTTGCGCTTTCGGAAGTCCCGCCGCGCATACTGCGCGACGGCGGCGTAATCGCGCCTGGCTACAACGCCGAGCTTGACCACTGGAGAAGCATGTCAGCAGATTCTTCAAACTGGCTTAAAGAGTTTGAAGCACGGGAGCGCGAGCGTACCGGCATAAAAACCCTGAAATGCGGCGTGAACAAAGTGTTCGGCTATTACATAGAAATCCCGAATACAGGACTTGACAAGGCGCCTGCGGAATACGTCCGCAAACAGACGCTTGTCAACGGGGAACGTTTTATAACCGAAGAACTCAAAAATTTTGAACGCGACATGTTCCGAGCAGGCGAGGAAATAGCCGCTATTGAAGACAGACTGTACAATTCGCTGTTGCTTTCTGCGCTTGCAAAAAGCAGCGAACTTCAGACGATAGGCGAATACTTGTCGCTGTTGGACGTATTCCAGTCTCTTGCCCGCGTTGCAAGGGAAGGGCGGTACGTATGCCCTGAAATGGACAGAAGCTGTGATTTCATCGTAAAAGGCGGACGCCATCCGGTAATTGAAGCGGCTCTCGGAAGACTGCCGTTCACCCCTAACGACATCAATTTCAGCAGCGGAAAAGGACAGCGCATAGCGATTATCACCGGTCCCAACATGGCGGGAAAATCCACCTATCTCCGCATGGCGGCGCTGCTTGCGATAATGGCTCATATCGGCAGCTGGATTCCGGCGGAAGAGGCAAGAATCGGCATAATAGACCGCGTCTTCACGCGCATAGGCGCAAGGGACGAGCTTGCCAGAGGTCAGAGTACCTTTATGGTTGAAATGGTGGAAACGGCAAACATACTGCGCCACGCGACGGACAAAAGTCTTGTAATACTTGACGAGGTCGGACGCGGAACGTCAACCTACGACGGACTGTCAATAGCTTGGTCGGTAATAGAATATCTGCACGGACAGGAAGCAAGACAGGCGAGAGTTCTTTTCGCCACGCACTACCATGAACTGACGAAACTTGCGGGACTTTTGTCAGGTGTTGTGAACCTGAGCATGGCGGTTGAAGAAAAAAATGACGGAATAATATTTCTCCACAAAATTGTTACAATGCCGGCTGACCGTTCGTACGGCATTGAAGTCGCCAAGCTTGCGGGCGTTCCGGCGTCCGTGCTCCGCCGTTCGCGCGAACTGCTTCAGCAGTTTGAAGAGGATGCTTCCGCCAAAGAACTGTCGGAAGCCGTAAATCAGAACCAGATGACGCTTTTTGACATAAAACAGGAAGCAGTGCTTGAAGAAATAGCAAATCTTCAGCCGGACGAGCTTACGCCGATGCAGGCTCTTCAGCTGCTTTACAAGCTGAAAAAGGCAAGCAGGGAGGCTCTCAATCTATGACGATACGCAGACTTGACTCAGAACTCTCGATGAAAATAGCGGCAGGCGAAGTTATCGAACGCCCTGCGTCGCTTGCAAAAGAACTTGTAGAAAATTCAATAGACGCCGGAGCCAAAAATATAACGGTTGAAACGGAACAGGGCGGCAAAACCTGTTTTACGATAGAAGACGACGGCTGCGGAATAGAATTCAGCGAGCTTCCGCTTGCGCTTGAACGCTACGCGACAAGCAAAATAGCTGTAATAGAAGATTTGGAAAACATTCACACGCTCGGTTACAGGGGCGAGGCGCTTGCTTCAGCCGCTTCCGTAAGCCGCATGGAAATACGCAGCCGCACGGAAGGCAGCGAAACAGGCGGAATAATAGCCTGTGAAGGCGGAAACGTAACGCTGCACACCGAAATATCCTGTAAAAAGGGAACAAGAATACAAGTTGACGATCTCTTTTACAACGTTCCTGCAAGAAGAAAATTTTTGAAAACCGCTTCTGCCGAGCTTCGCAGGATAATTCAGGTTGTCAACGATTACGCCCTTATTCATCCCGAAATCAGTTTTACAGTCTTTTCCGACGGCAAAAAACTGCTTGACAGACCGTCGGTCAGTGATATTGACGAAGCTCTCAGACTGCGCTGGGGACAGGAAACGAGAATACATTACGCCGACTCCGACAGGGACGGAATTTACTGCCGGCTTTGGTGGAACCCGATGCCGAACAGCCGCCGGACTACAGTATCGGTATTCATAAATGACAGGCGGATACAGGACACAACCGTAAAAGCGGCGATAACCTCGGCTGACGCCGCAGCCTACGGGGAATGGCTCGTGCTGATAAAAATGCCGCCTGAAGAGGTTGACGTCAACATACATCCGGCGAAACAGGAAGTGCGTTTCAGACATTCGCAGGACATATTCAGGGCAGTCTATTCAAACGCCCAGTCGGTTCTGAAAAACAAATATCTGCCCGAAAACGAAACAGCTGAAAATACAAACGCGGACAGAGAATTTTTTGTCGAAATGCCTGCCGGAAAATTTGCGGAACAGAGATTGGGGAGAGTCGCGTCTCCGCCGCTTTCGTCATACGGAAAAAGCTTCAGCGGCGGAAGAACCGTGAGTACCGCCGGCATATTTTCGACCGGCAGGCTTGCGCCGGTTCATGCGGACAATCCGTTTGAGCGTGCAAAACAGCCGGTTGAAGAAAAAAATCGTGACGAATATATTTTTACTCCTGCGGAAACAGACAGCCGTTCGTTTGAAAGTGAATATATAGGACAGACGTCAAAAGGATTTTTAATCTTTGAATTCAGTGACGGAATTGCAATAATAGATCCGCACGCGGCGCATGAGAGGATACTTTATGAGCAGATAAAAGCCTCGTTCAAAAATGAAGCAGCTGTGCAGAAGCTTGCCATTCCTGCTGAAATACCTCAGGCTCTGCTTGCCGACGTTATTGCGAATGATGAAGCGCTGAAAAAATTAGGTTTTCTGTGCGAAGCCGGAAAACTTGCAGGAGTGCCAATGCTGCGGGGGCACGGTCATCTTGCGCCGCTTGAAATGCTGCGTTCTGCGCTTGCCGGAATAAAGAACTCTGACAGACAGGAAAAAATCGACACCGAAGTATGGTGGAGAATGGCAAGACTGGCATGCAAATCGGCTGTGAAACTTGGAAAACACATTGAAAAAGAAGAGGCTGAAAAACTGCTTGAGCAGCTTAAAAAATGTGAAATGCCGTTTGCCTGCCCGCACGGCAGACCTACGATGTACAAAATTGACAATCTCAGCCTCGAAAAAATGTTTGAAAGATGAAAACGAAACTGATTGCCGTAATAGGGCAGACCGCCGTCGGCAAAACGGAATTCAGCCTTAAACTTGCCGAAAAACTGAACGCGGAAATAATATCCGTTGATTCGCGTCAGGTCTACAGGCATCTGAACGTCGGCGCGGACAAAATATCTGCCGAAATACGCGCTGTGATACCACACCATCTCATAGACGTAGCCGAGCCTGACGAGATTTTCTCGGCTGCAGATTTTGCGGCGCTTGCCCAAAAGGCAGTAGAAGAAATAAAAAATAGAAATAAAACGCCTCTGCTTGTCGGTGGAACTCCGTTTTATTACAAGGCGCTGCTGGGTACTCTGCACGAGGATTTGCCGAAAGACGAAACGTTAAGAAAAGAACTTGAACGCGAAATTGAAGAAAAAGGGCTTGCCGCGCTCCACGCGGAGCTTGAAAGCGTTGACCCTGTTTCTGCGGCAAGAATTCATCCCAACGACCCCGTACGCACTATGCGGGCGGTTGAAATATACCGCCTGACGGGAAAACCGTCCAGCTGGTGGTACGAACATCAGAACAGGAAAGAACCTCCGTACGACATACTGTATATCGGACTGACTCGCGACAGGGACGAGCTGTACGAGAACATAGCAAAACGCGTCAGACAGCAGTTTGAAAACGGTTATCCCGAAGAAGTCCGCTGGCTGCTTGAACACGGCTGCGACGAAAAACTGCCCGCACTTCAGGGCTTCGGCTACAGGGAACTTGTGAACTATCTTAAAGGCAGATGTACTTACGAAGAGGCTCTTGAAGGCGACATACGCTCGACAAAAGCCTTTTCGCGCAGGCAAATGACCTGGTTTAAGCATTTTGAGCCGTGCGTGTGGTACAATCTGTCTGAAATAAAAGCGGAAGAAGTCCTGCTTGACGCAGCCGCAAAATGCAAAACTTTTCTCTCGGAGGAACAGACATGCGAGTAATTACCGCTGATCCCATAGGGCTTTGCTTCGGCGTACGGCGCGCGATAAGCGTGCTTGAGCAGGAACTGCTGAAAAACAGCAGGGTATATTCGCTTGGAAGTCCTATTCACAACCCGCAGGAAATAGCCAGACTCGAAAAGCTCGGACTTATCGTAGTTGACAAAATCGATGACATTCCGGAAGGCTCGGTTGCGTTTGTCCGGACGCACGGCGCAACGCCGCAGGTATTTGAACAGCTTGAAAAAAAATGCTCGTCCGTAATAGACGGAACCTGTCCCTTCGTGAAAACCGCACAGGAAAGGGCGCAGTCTCTTTCGGAAGAAAACTACACGGTTGTCATTTCCGGCGACAAAAATCATCCCGAAGTGCAGGCAATCATGGGCTGCGTAAAGGGCAGGGCAGAAGTAGTTTCCAGCGCTTCGGAAATACCCGAAACACTGCGCGGCAAACGCTGCGGAATAATGAGCCAGACCACGCAGAAAGTGACAGTTTTTTCGGAACTTGTCAGTGCTTTCGTTGATATGTCGCCTGAAATTAAAGTGTACAACACAATCTGCAAAGCGACGCTCGCGCGTCAGGAATCATTAAAAAGGTTGACCTCAGACGTAGATGGTATTATAGTACTTGGCGGGCACGACAGCGCGAATACGAGAAACCTGGTACGCATTGCGGAAGATGCCTCTGTTCCCGTGCTTTGGATTGAGTGTGCGGAACAGCTTGAAAGGAAGTGGTTTGAAGGCAAAGAAAGCATAGGAATAGCTGCCGGATGCAGCACACCGGACTGGCTGATAAAACAGCTGATTGAAAAATTACAAAAGATGTAATCACAGAAGGAGCAGAAGAAAATGGTAGACGAACTTCGCACAAACGAAGAAAATGCAACAGACGAAGTAACAATGGAACAGCTTATGCAGCAGTATGATGCCGAAACGACGGATAAATACCAGCGCGGCAAAATAGTTGAAGGCAAAGTAATCGACGAGAACGAAGAAGGCTGGCTTGTCGATGTCAACTACAAATGCGAGGGCTTCCTCCCGCGCAGGGAATGGACGACGCAGTCTCTTACTGACAACACGCCTATGCCGAAAATCGGCGACACAATCAAAGTCCAGATTATGAGCATGGGCAAAGGTGACGAAGCGCAGCTCGGACTCAGCCGCTGGCGCGTGGTTTTTGACGAATGCTGGAAAGCAGTTGAAGAAGCGGCAGAAAAGGGCGAAACGGTTACCGTAACCGGCATCCGCAAAGTAAAAGGCGGACTTATCGCGAGCTACAAAGGAATAGAAGGCTTTATTCCCGTATCACAGCTTTCCGAAACCGGACGCGGCGCAAACGTTGACCAGTTCGTAGGCAAAGAATTTGAAGCCAAACTCGTTGAAAGAGACCGCCGCAAACGCCGTCTTGTCTTCTCACGCCGCCTCATTGCCGAAGAAGAAGCAAAGGCTCTCAAAGACGCCTTCTTCGCAAACGCTGAAGAAGGAAGCATTCTTGAAGGCACAGTCGTAAGCGTTCCTACGTTTGGCGCGTTCGTCAGCCTCGGCGCTGTTGAAGGTCTTGTTCACATCAGTGAACTTGGCTGGAAACGCAGCGGCAAACCCTCAGATGTTGTTTCTGTAGGCGATAAAGTTAAAGTTAAAATCATCAAACTTGACAAAGAAAACGGAAAAATTTCCCTCAGTATCAAACAGACGCAGCCTGACCCGTGGGAAAACGCGGCAGCCAACTGGCCGAAAGGCACAGTCACGGAAGGCAGAGTCGTCAGCCTCACCGATTTCGGCGCATTTGTAGAAATTGAGCCTGGGCTTGAAGGTCTTGTCCATATAGGAGACCTCAGCTGGAAACGCGTCAAAAAAGCCAGCGACGTTCTCAAAAAAGGCGACAAAGTCAAAGTTTCCATCATTGACGTTGACATGGAACGCAAACGCCTTAGCCTCGGCTACAAACAGCTTCACGATCCGTGGGCGGACATTGACGAGAAATACAAACCGGGACAGGAAGTTCCTGCAAAAATCCTCAGACTCGCCGATTTCGGCGCGTTTGCACAGCTTGAAGACGGCATAGAAGGACTTGTGCACATCTCACAGATTTGCGGCAAGAGAATTGAACATCCGAAAGAAGCTATTGAAATAGGACAGGAAGTAACGGCGAGAATACTCGGTGTTGACCCTGTAGCGCGCCGCATACGTCTCTCGCTCCGCACGGCGGAAGAAGAAGCCGCAATGCGTCAGGAAAGAGAAGAAGCCAAAGCCGCAAAAGCTGAAGCTGCAGAAAAGAGAAAAGAAGAACGCGAAGCACGCAGAAAGGCTGCTGAAGAAAAGAAAGCAGCCGAAGAAGCCCAGTTCCCGAAAGAAGAAGTCAGCGTCACAATCGGTGACTTCCTCAATCAGGAAAAAACTGAAAATCAAGAAAAACCTGAAGAAGAATAATCTGCTTCACGAAAACAGTAAAGACTTAAAAAAACGGCGCGGGAATATAAAAAATCCCGCGCCGTTTTTGAGTACACCAACATAAACGGATAACACGAAAAAACTGTTATTCGTCCGCCTGCGCAGGCGTATTACAGAATCCGGAAAACTGAAAGAGGACCGCGTATCTGCGCCGGAAACCGACTGCCGCCGGCAGCCGTTACCGAAGTTTTCCCTGACATAGCCTATGAAGCAGCGGGCTTATCAGAACCGGAAACCGCACCACGTAATGCGTAAGAGAATTAAGGCGCAGCCTCTCTGCCGAGAAACAGCCGCAACCGCAGACCTCGGCAGGTCATACAACTGTTTCAGAAAAGCCGTGCCCGACGAAAAATCGTCAACCCTCTCTACTATATAAATAGGCTCTCTGCCCCCGAAAATGGAAACACCTGTCAATGCGAAACCGCATGGCAGCTGCTTTCAGCGGCAAAACAGAAAACGAAAGGGTTTCCATTTTTTAACCCTGAAAGCCTATTTATATAATGGAGGGAGAAAGTGAAAAGCAATGAAGAATGAAATGCAAAGTGCAAAGTGCAAAGTGAAAAATACGGATGCAGACGAAAAGAAATTTTGTAAAAAGGGTTGACAACTGCAAAAGAGGATTTTATAATCTTCGCTATGTTTGCGGCATTGAGCCGGAATTGTTTTGTTGACTTGTGAATGTGATAAAATTCACAAACGACTGACGACACAAATCATTCGTCATTGGTTCTTTTTGTAACTGTTTCTTTTGGTAATTGTATTTTATCGTAATTGAACTTTTGTTTCGGAAGGAGGGGTAGAAATGTTCAAAAAATCATCTGTCTTTGACCTGAATTTCAGACAGACAGACAGACAGACAGACAGACAGACAGACAGACAGACAGACAGACAGACAGACCTCCTCTTCTAAGGTAGGTTTTGGTTTTCCATACCCCTCCTTTA